>DAOWOG010000076.1 GCA_030642185.1 Helicobacteraceae bacterium
AGGCTGATAAAAGCTGATATCTTCACCATAGTTATAGCCGTAACTGACTCCTATGCTATGCATATTAGCGGCATTGGCGGCTATGATATCATTTTTGGAATCTCCCACCATCACACACTCTGAGACACGGACATTCAGACGTTCACAAACATGCAGCAGAGGCAGAGGATCAGGCTTGCGTTTCGTTAGACTGTCACCGCCAAGACAGAGCTCAAACAGGTCTGTTAACGCCAGACCTTCTAACAAAGGCTGTATAAAATCAAATGGTTTATTTGTAACAACAACCATACGGTACTTCTTTTCCTTCAAGCTTTTAAGCGTAGCCGATACATTGGGATAGGCAACGGTAGTGACACATAGGTTTTGTGCATAGAAGTCTAAAAAAATATCTAATGCTTTTGAAAACAGCTCGGGCTCTATATTTTCATCCATGACACTGCTTCCGGAGAGAGAGCGCTTGACAAGTGTCTGCGCACCATTGCCAACCCATGAGCGAATTGTCTCACTGCTGAACGTTTCACGCTCTAAAGTCTCCAGCATATGGTTGACTGCTAATGCCAAATCAGGTGCACTGTCTACAAGTGTCCCATCCAGGTCAAATAAAATAACCTTTTTATTGATAAATTTCATCTACTTCTAACTCATTAATTATTTATATAATTATTATTTAGTGAAATTATACCTTTTTTATCTGAAAAAAATTGCACAAAAAAATTGCACTGTAAGAGTTAAAGAGAAGGATAAACGCTCAGTGGACGTCTAACGGTGGAGTGATAACAGACTAAAGCGTGAAAGTTCTCAAAGAATAACAGTGAACAATCATATTAATTTAAGTAATATAATTGTTTAAATATCATATCAGTTTAAGTGATATGACAGTTTGAAAGGTATATAATAATTTCAAATATAAGACAGGAGTTGACAGATGAAAAGAAATATCTTCAGCAGTGCGGTAGTGGGGTTAGTGTTATTAGGTTTGACTGAAGTTGGTGCGTCTTCTCTTGAGAATGAAAAACAGATAGCTTCTGTAACGAAGAGTTATTATGCAATAAAACATATTAACAATCCAGCTAAAGAAGTTCAATTAGCTGCTGTAAAGCAAAGCTACCATGCATTGCAATATATTAAAAACCCAGCTAAAGAAGTTCAGTTAGCTGCTGTAAAGCAAGATGCAAGAGCAATAAAGTTCATTGAAAATCCGGATAAAGATCTTCAGGTAGCTGCAGTAAAACAAAGTTATCACGCAATAAGATACATTGAAAACCCGGATAAAGAAGCTTCGCAATTAGCGTATACAGCTATGATGAAAGATTATTGATCAGGAATTGCACATGAAAAAAAATATCTTCACTAGTATTGTGATGGGATTAGTGTTCTTGGGTTTAACTGAGGTTGGTGCATCTTCTCTTTCTTATGAAAAACAGATCGCTGCTGTAAAGCAGACCTACCAGGCGATACAAAAGATTGGAAATTCAGATAAAGAAATACAATTAGCGGCTGTAGAGCAAGAAACAAGAGCAGTAAAGTATAAGATGCAATTAGCTGCTGTAAAGCAAAGATACTATGCAATAACACATTAAAATGCTGCTATATGAGGGATGATCGATTAAGATACAAAGAGAGTAGCCAATAAATCACCTGTAAGAGATTTTATAGTCTACTTTGATTGTTATACATCTTTCATTTTAAAGCGTTTAATAGGTAATTTCACTTGAGCACATAGTAACGACAACATATTTCTTTGAATCATCCTCCAAGGTGCCATCAAATAACATCATGGTGGACATTTGACCTAAAATTTTGTCATTTAAGTGTGTGACCAGTACTGAGTTATTGGTTCTGTCATAAGTGCAGATCGTATATATTTGTCCATCATTAACTACTTTACAACTTGCAATTCCCGGTATTTCAAAGGGTGTCTTTTCCGGTACAGTATCCCCCAGGTTTATAGATACTACGGTGTTATTTTCTTCTAAAACAGTAACACTCCAATTACATGACCATACAGTTGTAGAGAAAACCAGAAGTGCTAACATTATAATAATATTTTTATGCATAAAAAATTCCTCATATTTGTAAATTTATTAGATGATCCTAAAAAAAGCCTATTAAACACAGACCTTCAATGATCTCATCCATGATTTTACCATAATCTCAAAAGATACACTCCTGTAAGTGTATTTCCTGTTGTTACCATCAAACCTCTTTCGCTATAATTCTGTCATATTTTAAAAAGGGTATATTGAAACCTTGAAGGGTCTTTGAAATACCAAAAAGTGAAAATAATGAATTTTATTGAAACACGTGGAAATGACGGTACGTATCCGTCATCGGTCACTTTTTCGGAGGCTATTTTAAGTCCAATCGCCTCGTTTGGCGGGCTTTACGTCCCAGAATCGCTTCCTGAACTGGGTGAGGCATTTTTGGTCAAACATCTTACATCATCCTACAAGACAATGGCGAAAGATTTTCTGGAGATCTTTGAGATCGATATCGATTCGGATGTGATCGATGAAGCGCTGGCACGTTATGACAAGTTTGACGATCCTTCAAATCCTGTTCCGGTCGTCAAGGTTAAAGATGATCTTTATATCAGTGAACTCTATCACGGTCCGACCCGTGCGTTTAAAGATATGGCGCTTCAGCCTTTTGGAACAGTACTTTCATCGATCGCCCAAAAACGCAATCAAAACTACCTGATCCTGGCAGCTACCAGCGGCGACACTGGACCGGCAGCGCTTGAGACGTTTAAAAACCGTGCCAATGTACAGGTGGCATGTATGTATCCGGATGGTGGAACCAGTGATGTACAGCGTCTGCAGATGGTAACGGAAGATGCGCCGAATCTGAAAGTGATTGGGATCAAAGGCAGCTTTGACGATGCCCAGAGCGCTTTGAAACAGCTACTCGCTTCCGATACCTTCAAGGCAGCACTCAAAGCCAAAGACATCTCACTCTCCGCTGCCAATTCAGTTAATTTCGGGCGGATCATTTTTCAGATAATGTACCATATTCACAGTTACCTCGAACTGGTGCGCCAGGATGTCATAGAGATGGGTGAAAAAGTCTATCTCAATGTTCCAAGCGGAAATTTTGGTAATGTTCTTGGCGGCTATTATGCTCTGCGAATGGGATTGCCGGTTGAGAAACTGATCGTTGCCTCCAATGAAAACAATATTTTGACCCGTCTGATCCAGACCGGGAAATACGATATGCGCGGTGAAAAACTGATCCTGACAACGTCTCCGGCAATGGATATTTTGAAATCTTCCAATGTCGAGCGGGTACTTTTTGATCTTTTCGGTGCAGAGCGTACCAAAGCGATGATGCTGCAGCTTGATCAGGAGCAGTTCTATGAACTTAGTGCGGAGGAACTTAAAAAACTGCAGCACTTTTTTATAGCAGACTACTGTCTCGCAGAAGAGGGCAAGGCCTACATCAAAGAGGCATTTGAGAACGGTTACCTGATGGATCCGCATACGGCTACCTGCTTTAAAGCTTATGAGACATGCAGAGAAAAGCCGCTTAAGACGATTGCATACTCAACAGCAGAGTGGAGCAAGTTTTCACCGACAATTGCCAATGTTTTGACGGGTGAACAGGATACGCATGATCTTCAGGCGCTTGAATCCATTGCAAAAGAGGCACAGATTGAGATACCCTGCATGATCAATGCCCTTTTTGCCAAACCGATCGCGCAGGAGAGTATTATCGAAAAAGAGAAGATCGAAGAAGAGATCATGTCATGGCTGAACTAGTACACTAGCTATTTCACAGATGGAGTAATAATTAAACAGGCGATCCACTCCCAGGGATCAGCCTTGCTCGTCATTTTTTTTCAAAGACATGCTGGTCTCCATGTTCTTGATCTCATGATCTCCGTTAATCAGTATCTTCTGATCTGTTATAAGTTTACTTTTCTTTATTTTGTTAGGGTAATCCACATGAGCCAAAATATGTTTGATACAGTTGATACGTGCTCTCTTTTTATCGTCTGAACGAATAATTGTCCATGGCCCATGATCGGTATGTGATGCCAGCAGCATCGAGTATTTGGCGATGGTGTATTTATCCCACATTTGCTGTGATTTTTCATCGACAGGGGAGAGTTTGTACTGTTTTAACGGATCGGTCTTACGTTTTTCAAAACGTCCTGCCTGCTCTTTTTTGGAGACGGAAAAATAGAATTTAAACAGAATAATGTTGGAATTTACCAGCATACGTTCAAACTCCGGGACCTCATGCAGAAACTCTTTGTGCTCTTCCTGGCTACAAAATCCCATAACCGGTTCAACACCGCCCCTGTTATACCAGCTTCTATCGAAAAGCACGATTTCACCGGCACTCGGCAGATGATGGCTGTAACGCTGAAAGTACCACTGTGATTTTTCGACATCGGAAGGTTTGTCAAGTGCGACAACACGTGCACCCCGGGGATTGAGGTGCTCGGTAATACGTTTGATCGTTCCGCCTTTTCCGGCAGCGTCACGTCCTTCAAAGATCATTAGGAGTTTAAGACCTTTGTCTTTAATGTGATTTTGAAGTTTCAGCAGTTCGATCTGTAAACTTTGAAGCTCTTCTTCATACTCCAAAACCTCTTCTTTGATCCAGACCGGAATACGCTTGTTTTTGCCTTTTGCCCGGCGTTGCGTCTCTTCTTTTTTCATCTCATCACACTTCTCTAGATCCGGATGCAACATATCTTTTATTTTTCTACCACTTTTTAATTCTGTTTCTATCATATCGCGTTTACTACCCATCGGTTTTCCTTTTAGCATATAGACTGATTATATGCCAAAGGAGATTAAAAAAGTTTAAAGGTGAACTAAAAAGAGTTAAGGATGAGTGTATTTAATTCAGTAGGGTCAAGCGTATTTGCAAAACAGCTGTTGGTTCCGCAGATCAGGAACTCTTTTGAGGATGAATCAGGCTGTAAAAGCGTGTAGGGATAGGAGATCTGTGTAAGTGTGCTGCGGGCATCATTTAACGTCTCTGCAGAGGACTTGATGATACGGTCTTCTTTGCTATAGCGTAGAGCCTGGTTGAAAAAGTAAGGAAAATAGAGAGGTGTTTTTGCCATTTTAAAAGAGTAATACTCGATGGTCTTAAAAGCGAATCGGCGGTATTTATCATCATTCAACATACCGAGGCTGATTAACAGATCTACCATAACACCTACAGCACCCGGATAGGAGCTGTCACCGGTGTCAGCCTCTGTATCGAACTCTCCTTTGGAAAAATACCAGTGCCCTTTATCATAAAAATTCTCCAGAGCTGTGTTGGCCAGTTGCTGTGCAAGTATGAGATAGTGCTCATCAAAATTACGTTGATATGCGGCGATAAGTGCTGTTCCAAGATAGGCGTAGTCTTCCAGGAAGGCGGTCACTTTCGGTGTTTTATGAATAAGCGTTGAGTGATAAAGTGTCCCATCGATCATCATTGTTTCCAGCAGCGCATCGAGCGACTGAACAGCCTGCTCAAGATAGGTGTCATCTACCTTGCTGAGCAGGAACAGGGATTTTATCATCATGGCATTCCATGAGACCTGAATTTTTCTGTCGATAAACGGATAGGTGCGTTTATCACGGATAGTACGTAAAACGGCTTGAACTTTTTCGAACCATTCAGGCCATTTGGATGTTTCCATGCGAATAATACTTTGGCCTTCAAAATTGCCCTGAGGTGTGATGCTCAGTGTCGAGAGGATTGCAGTGATCTCATCTTTGCCAAATCCGTTCTCAGAAAGGACACGGCTTACTTCATTTTCACGGTAGACAAAATATTTTCCTTCTTCGTCTTCGGTATCGGCATCACTCGCAGAATAGAAGAGATTGTCTTCAAGCATACGTGTGAGCATAAAGTCGGCACTCTCTTTGGCTGTTCGTAAAAAACTTTTGTTATCAAGATGGATGGAAGCCCGGGTATAGAGTTCACAGAGCAGGGCATTGTCATAAGTCATCTTCTCGAAATGCGGTACCAGCCACTGTCTGTCAACACTGTATCTGCAAAATCCTCCTTCAACAAGATCATACATTCCCCCGAGCTGCATATTTTTCAGGGTATGTTCAAGCATATTTTTGGCTTTGGTGTCATCGTTGATCAGGTAGATATTGAGCAGGGTGCCCAGTGTAGAGGTGTGCGGGAATTTGGTGTCGGGAGAAAAACCGCCGTAACCTTCTTCATAATTATGCCCTGCCTGTTTGACAAAAGTGTCGGCGATCTCTTCTTTGATCACCGTAGCCTGGGTCGGACGTTCTGAAGGTTTGAGAAAGGTCTGAATCTCATCGGCGTTTTTGAAAAGGTCTTCGTCATTTTCACCTATTTTTTGGGCAATGATCCGGATCAGCTCATCAAAGCCCAGCATCTTGTCCCGGTTGTTTGGAGGAAT
>DAOWOG010000321.1 GCA_030642185.1 Helicobacteraceae bacterium
AACCTCAAAAAGGCCATTTTATTCATTCTGCCTACCAATGGCGGTGAGGCACTGATTATCCTTGCCGCTATTGTCTTGGGTTTTCACCAACTGCCCTTGACACCGGTACAGATACTCTGGGTAAATATGGTCACAGCAGTTACACTGGCATTATCCCTGGCATTTGAGCCGCCTGAAGAGAATGTCATGCGGCGCCCGCCGCGCAATGCCAATGAACCGATGCTTACTGCTTATCTTGTTTGGCGTGTCGCCTATGTATCCGTGATTCTAATGAGTGGAACATTCGGACTTTTTCTATTTGAGATGGAACAAGATGTCAGCATTGAGCACGGACGAACGGTGGCTGTAAATACATTGATCATGTTCGAGATCTTTTATCTGTTCAACTCCCGTTACATCACAGACTCGATTTTCAACTATGCAGGGTTAACAGGCAATCGTTATGTACTGATTTCCATTGGTGTTCTTATTGTACTTCAGATGGGTTTTACCTACCTTACGCCCATGCAGTCTCTGTTCGGCACCACAGCAATTGAGCTTATGACGTGGCTGCGTATTGTGTTGGTTGCCTCTTCCGTGCTCTTTCTTGTCGAGTTTGAGAAATATATAGTGCGGTCCCTTAATCGTAAAGGAGCATAATCATTATGGATTTTGAATGGGTCGCAATTGCACTGGGAGATGTGACATGGATCTCTCTGGCTTTTTTTCTGGGCTTCCTGGCAAGAGGGGTGGGTCTGCCGCCGTTAGTCGGTTTTCTGGCAACCGGTTTTTTCCTTAATTATCTGGGTATTGCCAGCGGAGAGACACTGCAGAAGCTTGCCGACCTGGGTATCACACTTCTGCTGTTCACTGTTGGCCTGAAACTGAACCTGAAGGTATTAATAAGGCCGCAGGTGTGGTCGGTAACACTGCTGCATATTTCTGCCGTCATTGCCCTCTTCGGAACGGCTATTTTTGCTCTTTCTCTACTGGGTGCGCCACTCTTTTTTGGTCTGGACTTCAAGCTTTCACTGATGATTGCGTTTGCATTGAGCTTCTCAAGTACCGTTTTTGTGGTCAAGTCATTAGAAGAGAAAGGGGAAATGAAGTCCCTGCATGGACGAATCGCGATCGGTATTTTGGTGATGCAGGATATCGCTGCCGTTATTTTTCTGGCAGCATCCACGGGAAAGATTCCTTCTCCATGGGCCTTATCTCTCTTTATGCTTATTCCGCTTAGACCACTGTTTCATTATTTGTTGCAAAAAACAGGGCATGGCGAACTGTTGATTTTGTATGGACTGGTCCTTGCCCTGGGCGGAGCCGAACTCTTTGAGCTGGTTGGAGTCAAAGGTGATCTGGGTGCACTTATTATGGGTGTACTGATCTCAACGCACCTCAAATCGGATGAGATGTCCAAATCGATGCTGGGTTTCAAGGATCTGTTCCTTGTGGGTTTCTTTCTCTCTATCGGTATGTCCGGCCAGTTATCGCTGGAGGCATTGATCATCGGGATTTTGCTTGTCCCTTTCATTTTCATAAAATCCGCACTCTTTTTGACGCTGATGACCCGGTTCCAACTGCGTGCCCGAACTTCGCTGTTGGCCACCCTGAACCTGACCAACTACAGCGAGTTCGGTCTGATCGTGGCCGCAATAGGTGTAGCCAATGGCTGGCTGGACGGGGAGTGGCTTGTCGTGATTGCCATTGCACTTTCGCTCTCTTTTGTTGTTGCTGCTCCACTGAACAACATCGATGACAGAATCTATAGCCAGTTCAGAGACTTTTGGATGCGTTTTCAGCGTAAGGAGAGGCTTTCGGATGATCTGCTGCTGGATACACGCGGTGCGACCATCGCTATTTTTGGCATGGGCCGGGTAGGCAGCGGTGCCTACAGCAAGATGCGTAAACTCCATGGTGATACAGTGGTGGGGATAGACTTTGATGCCGAGGTAATCAAAAAGCACCTTTCTATGGGGCACAAAGTGCTGCACGGAGATCCGAGCGATGCGGACTTTTGGGACAAAATAGAGCGAACCCACAGTATCGAACTTGTCATGCTGGCACTGCCCAATCTTCAAGCCAACCTCGATGCCCTGGAACAACTGCGTGAAATTTCTTTCAGAGGACGCATTGCCGCAACGGCAAGGTACTCGGATGAGAAGGAACCATTGCGCCGGTCAGGTGCCACTGCGGTATTTGATATCTACACGGAAGCCGGTTCCGGGTTTGCTGATCATGTTGAGGTTCATCGCCATATTTGATGATTATGAAATCAAAGGATGTTTTTTACGATAGGCTTTTAAAATCAGGATGACACCGATAACACCTGCGATAAATGAAGCGAAGAAAATACCGAGTTTGACGGCATCGATGACACCTTGGTCTAAAAATGCGAGTTGTGTGATAAAAATAGACATGGTAAATCCGATACCGCCTAAAAAACCAACCGCGATAATCTCATCCCAGCCTAAATCATCTGGTTTTTTGACAATATTTAATTTTTCTGCGAGATAGGTAAATCCGACGATTCCGATGGGTTTACCGATAATAAGCCCGAGAACAACACCGATAACGATCATCAGATTTTGTGAGACTGCCGAAAAGTCAAGGATAACACCCGCATTTGAAAAGGCAAAAAGCGGCATGATAATAAAGGCTGAGAGTCCATGAAGCTGATGCTCCAGCTTGACCAATGGATTTTGCACTTTATCATAGTTGTAGGCGATATCTTCAAGCGCATCGATTTGGTGATGGTTAAGGATGGGGATCTCATCGATGTTTTTTTCAAATTCCTCAACAGATTCTCTCGTTCCCTGTATGAACTCCCGCTCATCAACTTTTGAACTGATGGGGACAGCAAAGGCTAAGAGCACACCTGCAATCGTGGCATGAATTCCGATAGAGTGGATAAATATCCATAACGCTATCCCTAAAATCAGA
>DAOWOG010000026.1 GCA_030642185.1 Helicobacteraceae bacterium
GTCTTCATCCACATTGTAATCTTCGTCAAACGGCAGCGGCATCTTCTGAACATTACCACCGGCAAGAACAAAAGCATACGAATGAATCGGATAAGTCGGATCCGGTACCACAGCGACATCTCCCGGATTCGTGATGGCATATGCAAGGTGAGCATATCCCTCTTTTGAACCCATGGTTGCTACAGCTTCCGTCTCCGGATCAAGATCAACGTCGTAACGACGCTTATACCAGTCCGTAATCGCCAGACGCAGTTTATATATCCCTTTGGAATTCGAATACCCGTGGGTCTTCGTTTTTTGAGCAGACTCGACCAGTTTCTCCCGGATATGTTCCGGTGTATCCCCGTCAGGGTTTCCCATACTGAAATCAATGACATCAGCACCGGCACGGCGTTCAGCCATCTTGAGATCATTTACTTCTGCAAACACATATTTCGGCAACCGTTTGATACGGTCAAATTGAATTTCGTCAAACATTAGTACCCATCCTATACCAGATTAACGCTTATCAGGAAGCAAAAAAGGTGTGAGATTTTAACATAATAATATGCAGGACTACTTATTGTAATTCAAATATTATTCTGTTGGAAGATTGCATCTTTTTTGTTTCCCCTTCGGGCGTCTCAATTTTGCTCATTTTCATCGTTGTAGATACTTGAATTAACCAGTTAGTCCTACGTATCTACGCCTTGAGAATGAGCAAAATTGAAACGCTGATAAGCGTTAATCTGGTATAGGATGGGTACTTACCCTATTATTTTACACCCTGCGTTTCGATACGCAGTCCATCTTTAATATTTTTTTGACTGTACAGATCAGCAATCTTTACATAGACTGCTTCACGCGGAATTGACGTTACCAGCTGCCAGGTTTTCCGGTCTCTTTTATAGACTTTCAGCAACCGTAAAGTCTTATCGTAAAATGTGATGTAAGGATACCAGTTATTTCCTTTTAGGCTCCAAAGGGTCAACTTTTTCACCTCTGACACATCCAGCCATTTTACAAAATTAAGCCGTTTGAACGTGATATCGTCACCGTCTTTGAGCGGTTGAAGCTTCAAATGCGCCTGTGACATGTCTATTTTATATTTCCAGCGGTCATCGGCTAAACGTTCAATATCCACAATGTCGCATCCGCGTTTCAACAGTTCTTTACGCAGCAATGTCGGATCTGTGGCGTATTCCGACGTCAAACTGACACTCCATACGAAACCGTTGTTTTCAAGTTTTGCTTCTTTGGTAATATAGCGGTAATAGCCAAGATCATGCAGCGTGTCATCCATTAGTTTGGCAAAAAAGAGCGGTTTGCCATTGGTTAAAAATGTCAACTCCAATGAACGCGGACGCTCAAAAAAGAGGTTCATCAAGCCATTCTCTTTGAGCCGATCAACTACCCTGACCACATCAATGCCGTTATTGTGCTCATAGTCAGAAACCGGCGAAAAAATAATCTTGATAAAAGAGCGGTTGCGCTCATAAGTATCCTGTCCGATTAAGGACTCGATTTTTTCAAACAGCGGCGTCTGCGCCCACAGTGAAAGCGCGGTCAACCATAAAACAAGGAAAGCTTTTACCAAATCTTACCTCGGTTTCGTGCTCGAAATTCAGCTTGGTCAATCGGCTGAAAAATACCGTTTTCAATCATGAAAAGCATCTGATCACGTTTCTTATAGACCCACTCTTCTTCACCTTGTTCTATACGCAATCGTCCATGTCCCGTCACGATCAGCCACTCTTTGGAAGCATCCAGACGTACCCGCTCTTTTGTCATCTCGACGCGTCGTTTATGCGTTTGCATATTGATAATGCCCATCCATATTTTAACTCTTGGAATGAGTACAACATCTTCATGCGTCACTGCCTCTGCACTAACCTCAGTTATATTTTCCTCTTGTTCAAGCAGCTTTTGATCCTGTACACTCTCTACTTCATAGGCTTCGCTTCCAGGTTCCGAAGAGGCAGTCGATGCCGTAGCCAGGGTCTCTTTTGCTTTATCAATTGCAGTGTTATTGATCTCGATAGGCGCTTTTGAACGTCCTTCTGTAGAGATAAAAACAGCAATGATCACCGTCGCTATTGCCACTGCCAACAATCCGGGAATCATAAAACGTTTTTTTTGATTTCCCATACTTCTTATGACAAACGGTTCTTCTGAAGGCATCTCATTCTTCTTCTCTGAATGAAAAGCCCGATACTCATCTTTATACGAACTGAGATCGATTCTGAATTCACGTTCCAAAATAGAGACAAACCCATTAAACTGCACTTTACCGAACTGATCAAATGATTTGTTCAGCAGTGCATCGACGTTATGCCGAATGATATGTGTTTTAGCAGCAATCTCATCGGCACCCAATGCTTTTAATGCTTCAAAGTCTTTAGTGTTTAATGTCATTTGCGCATCCTGTCCATCAAAATTGCTCCTGCAGCACTGACATTCAGCGAATCAAACTGATGTGTCATCGCGATACTTACCTGATGATCAAGTTTCCGAACAGCACGCTGAGGAATACCTTCACCCTCATTTCCAAGGATCAGTGCCCGTTTTCCGTCAAAGTTCATCTCTCTTACATCCGATCCATCCATCACTGCCCCATAAAAACGGTATCCTGCCACCTTCAGCTCATTCATCACATCATACATATTCTGATGCACTGCAAGAGGCATATCAAAAAGCGCTCCGCTGCTGCTGCGGGCAATCGACTCGGAATTGAGTTGTTTTAATCCGCATACAACGATGCCGTCAACTCCGAGGGCATACGCACTTCGAATAATCGCACCGATATTACCGACATCTGTAATGCCACTCAGAATGACGACAAAATCCTTATTGAAAAAAGAGGAAAGCGCTTGATACTTCACCTCATCAACCTCCGCCAAAAAGCCCTGATGATTTCCGCTTTTGCTCATAGCTTGTGCTGCATTGGGAGGTATACGTTTGATTTCAAATCCCATTTTCATGAGACGGCTATACTCTTTTTTATCCAGTTCTTTTGCAAGATAAAGCGTCTGAATCTTCTGTGGAGCATGTTCAAGAAGGTAATAAACCGGTTGTTTTCCATAAATTAACATAGAGGAATTTTATCCAAAAAAATCTTGCATAAGAGTAACAACCGTTAAACCGCCTTTTACTTTTCTGCTTCAAGCAGTCTCTGATAACAGGCTTTTGGGCTCTCTCCCGTTATTTTGGCGATCAGTTTGGCGGCTGCTTTTTTCGGCAGGTCCATTGCCAAAATTTCACGTTCGCCGAGGCTGCTTTCTCTTGCCGGTGCCGCTTCAATCACTATGACCCACTCACCGCGAAAATGACCGTCAAGCTGCAGTGAAATCTCTTCGGCATTGCCATGTAGATAGCGCTGAAATTTTTTGCTTAACTCTTTTGCCGCAAAGAGTTTTCGATCGGGAGCTTCCAGGCGCAACTCCTCGAGAAGCTTGCCCAAACGGTGCGGAGACTCATAAAGTACCGTCGTGTAGCCATTGTGCAGCGCCTGCTGAAGCGCACTGTTTCGATGGGATCCTTTATGCGGCAAAAAACCGAAAAAGAGCATTTTGGTCTCAACAAATCCGCTCGCTGCAAAAGCAGTTAAAACGGCATTTGCACCGGGCAGAACATCATAGGCTATAGCATGATCAATACAAAAGCGCACAAGCAGCTGACCCGGATCACTGATCCCCGGCATTCCTGCATCACTGGCATAGACAACGTTCTGTTCAAAAAATGATGGTTCAAGTTTTTCAACAAAACGGTGTTCATTGTGTGAATGAAGTGAAATAAACTGCTGCTCTTTCGATATGTCAAGCTGATAACGTTCGTGTAAAAGATGAAGAAGTTTTTTAGTGACGCGGGTGTCTTCGCAGAGTAAAACATCTGCCTGTGAAAGTGTTTCCATGGCACGCAGCGAAATATCGCCGATATTGCCAATGGGAGTCGGTACGAGAGTCAGCATAACAACTCCCGAAAGCCCGGATTAACTCTTTGCGTAACGTTTTTTGAACTTCTCGATACGTCCTGCAGTGTCAACCACTTTTTCCGAACCGGTGAAGAATGGATGACATTCGTTACAAATATCAATACGCATTGTCTCTTTTGTACTTTTTGTCTCAAATGTATTACCACAAGCACAGCTTACTGTACAAACTACTGAAGTCGGGTGAATCTCTTTTCTCATCATGATGCCTTTTGTGCCACGTCATATACGTAGTCACGGTATATTTTTTAAATCCGTACGGGTGCGGATTTTTGAAATGAAATTATAGCGAAATTTTTCTTGAGAAAGCAAATATTACGCCACCAACTAAATGCCTCCTTGCTGATAGTTGACCAACTAGACCAACTATGGTACAATAAACCATGTAAATAAAAAAGGATGACTTATGATTGTCAATGTCTCGGAAGCAAAAACGAACCTTTCCAAACTGATAGACATGGTCTATCATGGTCAAAGAGTCATAATCGCCAAAAACAATACACCCTTGGTTGATATGGTTATTCATAAACCGGAGGGCAAAAGAAAACTGGGACTTTTAAAAGGGAAACTTTCGGTTCCTGATAATTTCAATGATGAAGACGATAATATCAACGAAATGTTTTATGGTGAAAATCAATGAAGATAATCATTGATACCCATATTTTTTTATGGGCTTTGGCAGAACCTTCCAAAATCGAAAAAAGCAAGCTTGAGCGACTAAGGCTGATGTCTAACACCATTTATGTCAGTGCGATTACAGTCACAGAGTTGATGATCAAATCTTCCATCGGCAAGCTCGATATCGACTTTGATGTCATTGAGGTGATAAATGCAAGTGGATTCGAACAACTTGATTTTACAGCTGCTGATGCGCTGAAGTTAAAAGAGATGCCCTTTCATCATAAAGATCCTTTTGACAGAATGCTTATCGCTCAAGCACAGGAAAACAACTTCTTTTTAATGAGTGATGACAGTAAGTTTTCCATGTATGAGTGCAAACTGATATAAACTTCTATTGATCCCTCGTTCCCAAGTTAAATTGGGGAGCGAGAAAAAATCCTTATAGCATTTTAGCTGCAATAGCGGTGGCAGCACTTTCAGAACGTAAAATCATCGGCGTATCGAGCCTGATACATCTTTGTCTGCTTAATCGTGTACGCTCTGCCTCACTGAACCCGCCCTCGGGGCCGATCAGCACTGTCGCTACTTTCACATTGCTTTTGAGTACACTGTTGCAAAAATCCAGTACAACGGCTCCGGGATAAGCCGCTAAAAAATCATCCAGACTTTCCATTGTTTCCAATTCCATCCACTCGCTGCGCCCGCACTGCTGCATTGAACTCTCTAAAATCCGTTCAAAACGTTTGAAATCCGGTTTAAAGCTTTTCTGACTACGCTCGCAATAGATAAAAGTGATTTTTGCCACTCCCAGTTCATTGAGCGTCGGCAGCACTTTTTCAACCGATTTCAGATCGATGATACACCAGCCTATGTGAAGGGAATGTTCTGCTTTGACATGTTCTTCCAGTGAACGTTCCAGTGTCAAATGCGCACGGCGTCCGTCAACAGACTCAAGCAAGTAGCGATGCAGCAGTTCCGGTTGTTCGGGATGACGCAGTACGATCTGATCTCCGACTTGATGGCGACGCACTTTGATAATATATTTGTAAGCATCACCTCTCATTGTCAATTCAAGCTCACCGGCTCCTTCATCAAACAGAAACTGCATTAGTAAGTACTTACACCATCATCCATACAGAGATCACAACACTCCAAATAAATTCAAACGCCAAAATTTTCATCGCTTTTGTTTTGTAAATCTCCAGGATATTCTCCAGTGAAAGATCAGCGTGTTTTAATGCAAGGTAACGTTTCAGTTCCAGTATGATCAGAAGAACCCCAAACACGATCATTACAATATTTTCTATCGTAAAGCTCAAGTGCTTTGCTGCCATCATGATGGCACCGGTAAAAAGCAGCAGTGCAATCAATGAAGCAGAGATCGGCATAAAAATACGCATTCGCCGTGCATAGATTCGGATGTCCCGGGCAGCATAAAGCAGCAGCATATTAATGGCCAACACACCTAAAAATGCGAACGTTCCCCATAAGTGGATTACAATTGTCATAGTATACATTTCATTCATAACCGGAATTTTACCCCAAATTCCCTACAATGACGTCATAAAAAATAATTGCGGGGTGATTTATGATGGTATCCGTTGAAGAAGCACTGGAACTGATCTATAAAAATGTGATACCAAAAACGACAGAGGTATTAGCGATCGAGCAGGTACTTGGTCGAGTACTTGCCAGAGAAGTGGTAGCCACGCACAACCTTCCTCCATATGACAATTCTGCGATGGACGGCTATGCTGTGCTATGCCGTGATGCCGGTAAAAGTATCGAAGTACTCGACACGATCTTTGCCGGGGACGACAAAGCGATCGCCATTTTTGAGGGTAATGGCGTAAAAATCATGACGGGTGCACGCATTCCACAGGGATGTGAATGTATTGTTCCTGTGGAGAACACTACTCCTAACGGCGAAGAAGTTATGTTGCCTGAGAACCTTAAAGCCGGACAGCATATCCGTTTATGCGGAGAAGACATAGAAGCTGATGATGTACTTTTAGATGCGGGAACAACACTATATGCACATCACATCGCCCTCTTCGCCTCACAGGGAATCTCACATATTTCAGTCTACAAACGTCCGCGTGTTGCACTGTTTGCTTCAGGAAGCGAACTGAAGATGCATTTTGAAAACGTACAGGCACATCAGCTTTACAACACCAATACGCCATCGATTGCCGCACGCTGCAGTGAACTGGGCTGTGATGTTGCTTTCCTTGGAACCGCCGTCGATACGCTTGAAGATATTCACGAACACATCAAAAGTGCCCTCGACAGTGATCTCATCATCACCTCCGGCGGTGTCAGTGTCGGTGATGCCGACTATACCAAGGAGGCTTTCGGTGCATTTGATATGGAGACGTTTTTCGACAAGATCAGCATCAAGCCCGGCAAACCGACCACCGTCGGACGCATCGGCAACACTATGGTCTTAAATCTGCCGGGCAATCCGCTGGCAGCAGCACTCAACTTTGAAATTTTCGGACAGAGTATGATTTTGGCACTCAGCGGTGCAAGTGACAAATATTTGGGAACGCTTAACGCAACGATGCAAGAAAATTATAGGGTAAAACCGGGACGCCGAACACTGATCCCGGGAATGTATGACGGCGTCAGCTTTAAACCCTGTGAAAAATTTGCACCGGGGATGGTCTCACCGCTTGGCAAAGCCAATGGGATCATTATGCTGGATGAAACGGTGTCGCAGCTGCAAAAAGGGGATACGGTCAAGATCATTCCGACACGATTTTCGCTCAATCAGAACAGTGCAAAGTCTTTGGTCACTGCTTGAGTTCAGGAGTGCTTATTTGAATAATGGATCACATCCATATAGACATACTTACTCCTGCTGAACTTTTTAACAAAGGAGTATTACAATGAATGTAGCATTAAGATTACCGGACTCGTTGGGATTAAGCTTAAAAGAGTTTACCAAGTTTGAGAATATTTCTATGAATCAATTTATCGCAACAGCTATTGCAGAAAAAATGTCCAGCTTAAAGACATATGACTATTTAGAAGAGAGATTAAAAGAAGGAAGTACTTCACATTTGGCTGCAATGTTAAAAAAAGTTTCTGATAGAAAACCGGAAGATAGAGATTTATAACGAGAATTTTCCCGTTGCTTGCAGCGAGCTAGTTCATTGTCCTGAGCAAAAGGTGACAGGTGACCAATATTATTTTTAAGGCATCATTGACATTAAGTATGTTTTGTAATAAAATATTGGAATGAACTTTAAATGGAATATAGAGAAGAACAGATCTCTTAAAGAAGAACGGGATATCTGTTTTGAAGATGTTGTCACACAAATACATGAAGATAAAGTCTTGGATATCATAATACACCCAAATATTGAAAAGTATCCAAATCAAAAAATCTATATCGTACGTTTACAGAATTATGTACATATGGTGCCTTTTGTAAAAGAGAATGATGAGATCTTTTTAAAGACAATTATCCCCAGTCGAAAAATGAATAAAAAATATAGAGGAGTTTAATATGAAAATGGATGAATATGAATTAGATCTGCTGGAAGCTGTGGAAAACACTTCGGAGTTTGAGAGGGTAGAAAACTTTGAAGATGAGTTAATGGATGCAAAAATAGCGGCAAAACACTTTTTAAATAAAACTAAAAATGTCAATATTCGTATACCGGAGTTTGACATGTTGATGCTGAAAAGAAAAAGTGCAGAGTTAAATATCCCGTATCAGACTATACTTTCCTCATTGATACATCAATATGTAACAGAAAAAGTAAAACCGAGTTTTTAAATAGAATGAACTATAATCAAGAAAATTACATGGGTACAAATAAGATCATCGCCATCGTTCTTTTCATCGCGGCTGGTGTTGCAGGATTTATGGGGTATCAGGAATCACAGGGACTGGCTTCTTCTCTTTCGAGTGCACTCGACGGAAATCCGGGTGACAATGTCATGATCAAATATATTGCTGCTGCTGTATTGACAGTTGGCGGTATTGTTCTACTTAAAAAATAAGGAAAGTTTATGGACAGTGATATTCAAAATCTACTGATATTTTTGGCAATAGGTGCTGCAGCCGGCTGGCTGGCAGGAAACATTATGAAAGGCGGAGGACTTGGACTGCCGATCAACATCGTTGTCGGGGTGATCGGTGCCGTACTTGGCGGTTACCTTTTCGGACTGGCCGGTATCTCTGCCGGAGGCGGGCTCATCGGTTCACTCATTACAGCAGTCGTCGGAGCAATTGCGCTGCTTTTTGCTGTCAAGGTTATTAAGAAGCTATGACCTAGCTTCTTTCTTTCTGCAGTGTTATGAGGCTCGGCGTTGCCAATTCAAGTCCGTACTTGACAGAGCCTTCTTCAAACATATTTTTTACCGCACTCAAAAAGAGCTGTTTTTAATGTGATTCCTGAGTCTTATTACTCCACCAACTAAATACCCAAACAAATAGAAGCGTTTAGAGGTGTAAGATTTGGTGTTAAAAGCTTGTAGGACTAACTGGTTAATTCAAAAGTTTTTAGCGACGAAGATTGCA
>DAOWOG010000024.1 GCA_030642185.1 Helicobacteraceae bacterium
CTCTTCAGAGTTTAACCGTTTCGCAACATTGAGTGTTGCCAACACGGAAGCAGGCGATCTTGATCTGACTTCTTTAGCAGAAGCAAGCAGTGTAAAAACGACATTTAATACTAAAGGTCGTGGTTTTGCCGGTGCAATGAAGCGTCACAATTTCGGCGGCGGACCGGCAAGTCATGGTCACAGAATGGGACGTGGAACCGGTTCAATCGGTAATGCTGAGTGGCCTGGTCGTGTTATGAAAGGTCGCAAAATGCCTGGACATTACGGTAACGAGCAAGTAACGGTGAAAAACAGTGTCATCTCTTTTGATGCAGAAAACGGTATTCTCGTAGTAGCAGGGTCAATCCCGGGCGCTAACGGAGCAATGGGTCGTGTAAAGGTTGTTAAATAATGAGCGCAATCGTACTTAATGAAAATTTTGAAAAAGCTTCTGAGCTGGCGTTGCCGGAAAGTTATGCGGGGATCAATCCGCATAACCTTTACCTGTATGTTAAGTCATATCAGGCAAGCATTCGTGCAAACACTGCAACGGCGAAAGGCCGTTCAGAAGTACGCGGTGGTGGTAAGAAACCATTTGCTCAAAAAGGTCGTGGTGGCGCGCGTGCGGGTTCTACCCGTTCTCCTATCTGGAGAAGCGGTGGTAAAGCATTTGGTCCACAAAACAACCGTAACTATGATCTTAAAGTAAATAAAAAACAGAAAAAACTGGCACTGAACTTTGCACTCGATGCACTTTCAGCTGAAGGTAAACTGTTTATTGTTGACAGCATTGAAGTCGCTTCTGGTAAAACAAAAGATGCACAGGCAATGTTCAACAAACTTGGTCAACGTGATGCCCTGTTCGTAAAGTCAATCATTGACGAAAAAACATACATGGCATTCCGTAATATTCAATCAACATACCTTGTTGAAGCGAATGAACTTAATGCCTTCCTGGCATCTACATACCGCTCGGTCGTGATCGAAAAAGCGGTATGGGAAAACCTGACGAAAGAGAGTTAAGATGGCAGATATTACAGATATTAAATCAATCATCTATACTGAGAAGACATTAGCACTTCAGGAAGAGGGCGTTGTCGTTGTACAAACGTCTCCTCGTATGACTAAAAGTGGTCTTAAAGAGGTGTTTCGTGAGTACTTCGGAATTATTCCGACACGTATAAACTCACTAAACCAAAGCGGTAAAACAAAACGTTTCCGTGGCGTAGCTGGCAAGCAGAACAATTTCAAGAAATTTTATGTGAAATTGCCAGAGGGCGCACAAATCGAAAGTTTGGCGGTATAAGATGGCAATAAAAACCTATAGACCACTAACACCGAGTCGTCGTTTTTATACAAACGTTGACAGCTCAGATATTACAGCAAAAGCATCTGTCCGTTCATTGTTGAAAAAACTGCCTGCACATGCCGGTCGTAACAACAACGGTCGCATTACATCACGTCATAAACAAGCGGGTGCCAAAAAATTGTATCGTATCATTGATTTCAAACGTAACAAGTTTGATATCCCGGGTACAGTATCTACCGTTGAGTATGATCCGTACCGTAACTGCCGTATTGCATTGATTACTTATGCAGACGGTGACAAACGTTATGTAATTCAGCCAAAGGGTCTGAACGTCGGTGATAAAATTCAATCTTCTGCTGAAGGTCTTGATATCAAGCCCGGTAATGCAATGAAGTTGAAAAACATCCCTATCGGTACCTTGATCCATAACGTTGAGATGAAACCCGGTAAAGGCGGACAGATGGTTCGTTCAGCAGGCGGTTCAGCTCAAATCATGGGTCGTGACGGCAAGTACGTTTCCCTTCGTCTTCCATCTTCAGAGATGCGTTTGATCCTGGGTGAATGTATTGCAACAATCGGTACAGTTGGAAACGAAGAGTACGGCAATATCGTTATCGCAAAAGCGGGACGTTCACGCCATATGGGTAAACGCCCTCAGACTCGTGGTTCTGCAATGAACCCGATTGATCACCCGCATGGTGGTGGTGAAGGTAAAACGAACTCTGGCCGTCATCCGGTTACGCCTTGGGGTAAACCGACTAAGGGTGCGAAAACTCGTCGTAAAAAAGCCAGTGATAAATTAATTATCACTCGTCGCAAATCAAATCCTAAAAGGTAGATAGATGGCTAGATCAGTAAAAAAAGGTCCATTCATAGATGACCATTTGATGAAAAAAGTGCTCGCTGCCAAAGAGGCTAAGAGCAATAAGCCAATCAAGACATGGTCACGCCGTAGCATGATCATGCCAGAAATGATTGGTTTGACGTTTAACGTTCATAACGGGCGCCAGTTTATTCCTGTCTATATAACAGAGAACCATATTGGTTACAAACTTGGCGAATTCGCACCGACACGTACGTTCAAGGGCCATAAAGGTTCTGTACAGAAGAAGGTAGGATAATCATGGCTAGAGCATTGTTAAAATTTATCCGTGTTTCTCCGATTAAATCTCGTCTGATTGCACGCGAAATTCAGGGTATGAATGCTGAAGAAGCATTGGCTGCCCTGGAGTTTACACCAAACAAAGCTGCAAAAATTATTGCGAAAGTTGTTGCATCTGCAGTGGCTAACAGCGGTGAAGAAGCAGAAGATTGTGTTATCACATCATGCCGTGTTGACAACGGTCCGGTTCTGAAGCGTTTTCGTCCACGTGCACGTGGAATGGCATCAGGTATTCGTAAACCGACAGCACATATTTTAGTAGAAGTAGAGGGCAAATAATTATGGGTCAAAAAGTTAATCCTATTGGTTTTCGCCTCGGCATCAATCGCAACTGGGAGTCTCGTTGGTATCCTGACTTCAAAAATGCTCCGGCTCATCTTGGTGAAGACCATAAAATCCGTACATTCTTGAAGAAAGAGCTCTACTATGCCGGTGTGAACAACATCATCATTGAGCGTACTGCGAAGCGTTTGCGTGTTACGATTGTAGCTGCCCGTCCAGGTATTATTATCGGGAGAAAAGGTGCAGATATTGAGAAGCTGAAAACAAATCTTCAAAACCTGATCGGAAAATCGATTGCGGTCAACATTAAAGAAGAGAAAAAAGCGATGACAGCTGCACAACTGGTTGCAGAAAATGTCGCAACTCAGCTTGAGCGTCGTATCGCGTTTCGCCGTGCGATGAAAAAAGTGATGCAAAATGCACAGCGTTCTGGTGCCAAAGGTATCAAAGTTGCTGTTGCAGGCCGTCTTGGCGGTGCAGAAATGGCACGTACCGAGTGGTATCTTGAGGGACGTGTCCCACTTCATACACTTCGTGCAAAAATTGATTACGGTTTTGCTGAAGCACATACAACATACGGAATCATCGGTATTAAAGTATGGATCTTCAAAGGTGAGGTACTGACTAAAGGTATCCAGGCTGAAGCAAAAGAAGAAAAACGCGAGAAACGTGAACGTCGTCCACGTGCTCCAAGACGTGACAATAGTGGAAAGGCTGAATAATTATGCTAATGCCTAAAAGAACAAAATATCGTAAAATGATGAAAGGGCGTAACCGCGGTTACGCACGTTCAGGTTATAAACTTTCATTTGGCGATATCGGATTTAAAGCAGTTGAAGCAGGACGTATCAACTCTCGTCAGATTGAAGCTGCGCGTATTTCTGCGACACGTCACATTAAACGTCAGGGTAAGATCTGGATTCGTGTATTCCCGGATAAGCCGTTAACAGCTAAGCCGCTTGAAGTACGTATGGGTAAAGGTAAAGGTGCTGTTGACCAGTGGGTCATGAACATCAAGCCTGGCCGTATTATTTTTGAAATGGCTGGTATTGAAGATACAGTCGCCCGTGAAGCACTGCTGCTTGCAATGCATAAGCTTCCATTTAAAACGAAAATTGTAACTGCGGAGATGAACAATGAAATATTCTGATTTGGCAGAAAAAACAGCAGCTGAACTTCAAACAATGCTCAAAGAGAAAAAAACTGAGCTGTTTACTTTGAAGATTAAGCAAAAGATGATGCAATTGACAAATACCAGCGAACTTCGTGACGCTAAAAAAGACATTGCACGTATTAACACTGCGCTTAGCGCAGCGAAGTAAGGATTGATCTATGACACACAAGCGTGAAATCCAGGGTTTCGTAGTGAAAATTGCAGGCGATAAAACAGCGAGTATCGTTGTTGAACGCCGTGTAATGCATCCGCGTTACCATAAAGTTGTCAAGCGTTTCAAAAAATATCTCATTCATGATGAGAATAACACTTTGAAAGTCGGTGACGAAGTGGTGGCAGTTGAATGTCGTCCTCTTTCTAAAACCAAGTCTTTCAGACTTCAAAACGTGGTAAAAGGAGCTGAGTAATGATTCAGAGTTTTACACGTTTAAATGTTGCTGATAACACAGGTGCCAAAGAGATCATGTGTATCAAAGTACTTGGCGGATCAAAACGCCGCTATGCATCAGTAGGCGACGTTATCGTTGCTTCTGTTAAAAAAGCGGTACCGACAGGTAAAGTGAAAAAAGGTCAGGTTGTTAAAGCCGTTGTTGTACGTACGAAAAAAGAGGTTCACCGTGAAAATGGTTCGCTGATTCGTTTCGATGACAATGCCGCTGTTATTCTTGATGCAAAAAAAGAGCCTATCGGTACACGTATTTTTGGCCCGATAGCACGTGAAGTGCGTTATTCAGGTTTTATGAAAATCGTATCGCTTGCGCCGGAGGTTGTTTAATGGGAAAATTTAACTATAAAAAAGGTGATACTGTAGAGATCATTGCCGGTGACGATAAAGGTGTCAAGGCAGAGGTTCTTGCAGTAATGCCAAAGAAAAACAAGGTCATTGTTCAGGGTGTAAAAGTCGCTAAGAAGACAGTTAAACCAACTGAAGAAAATCCTAAAGGCGGATTTATTAACAAAGAGATGCCGGTTGATGCATCCAATGTCCGCAAAGTGGAGGCATAATTTATGGCACGTTTAAAAGAAAAGTATCTTTCACTGAAGCCACAGCTTCAAGAAAAGCTTGAAATTAAAAATCCTATGCAGATTCCTGGAATGGAAAAAGTGGTCATTTCTGTCGGTACCGGTTTTGCAATGAAGGATAATAAACTTATCCAGAACATTCAGGACACAATCAGTGTGATTGCCGGTCAGCATGCAACAATTGTTGATGCTCGTAAATCAGTAGCTGGCTTTAAAGTCCGTGAAGGTATGCCGGTTGGTATTAAAGTAACACTTCGCGGTGCCAAAATGTATGAATTTATGGATAGGTTGATCTCAATCGCACTTCCGCGTGTGAAAGATTTCCGTGGTACATCACGCAACGGTTTTGACGGCCGCGGTAACTATAACTTCGGATTGACAGAGCAATTGATCTTCCCTGAAGTCGATTATGATTCAATCATGCAGATCCATGGTATGAATATCACTATGGTGACTACGTCAAACAGTGATAAAGAGGCATTCGCACTGCTTGAGGCACTTGGTATGCCGTTTGCAAAAGGAAGAGATAATGGCTAAAAAATCAATGATCGCTAAGGCAAAGCGTAAACCTAAGTTTCAAGTACGTGCTTATACACGCTGTCAGATTTGTGGTCGTCCACACTCTGTACTTCGTGATTTCGGTATCTGCCGTATCTGTTTTCGTAAAATGGCTAATGAAGGTTTAATCCCAGGTGTTAGAAAGTCTTCCTGGTAACACCAGGTCGAAACTACTAACAGTAGCAGATGCATTTTGTGCATCTAGCAATGAAGGAAAAATATAATGATTAATGATTTAATTTCGGATTCGTTGACACGTATTCGTAACGCTTCTATGCGTAAATTGGATGTAACAACACTGGTACATTCAAAATCGGTAGAGGCAGTTGTCGGTATTTTGGCTGATAAAGGGTATATTGAGAACTTCAATGTAATCGAAGATGGTGTAAAAAAGACTATCAATGTTGTATTGAAGTATGATGAAAACGGTAAGACTGTCATCAATGAGATGAAGCGTGTTTCCAAGCCTGGCCGTCGTGTTTATAAACCGGTTGCAGACATCAAACGTTTCAAAAACGGTTATGGTACGATCATCGTATCTACATCTAAAGGCGTCCTTCCAAACGACAAAGCTTTTGAGCTTGGCGTTGGCGGTGAAGTCATGTGTACAATTTGGTAGGGGGGAGATAATATGTCACGTATTGGAAAAAAACCTATCGAAGCTCCGGCTGATATCAAGATCAGCGCAGATGGTGCGATTGTTACTTTTACAAAAGGTAAAGCGACACGTACACTGGATACTAAAGGAAACGTCGGTATTAACATTGATGGTCAGACATTAACATTTACGACAAATTCTGATGATCGTCAGGATCGTGCATTCTGGGGAACGTACCGTGCATTGGCTGCAAACATCGTTAAAGGTCTGACTGAAGGTTTTTCAAAACAGTTAGAGATTAATGGTGTCGGTTACCGTGCTGCGGTAAAAGGAAAGGTTCTTAATCTTCAACTTGGACATTCTCATGATATCAACTATGATATCGCTGAAGGTCTAGAGATGAGTGTTGAGAAAAATGTTATCACGATTAAAGGCAATGATAACCAAAAAGTTGGTCAGGCTGCTGCTGAGATCCGTGCATTCCGTCCGCCGGAGCCTTACAAAGGCAAAGGTGTTAAATACATAGAAGAGCATATCGTGCGTAAAGCCGGTAAAACTGCTAAGAAATAAGGGACGCTAAGATGAATCAAAAAATAATAAAAGCAAAATCAGCTAAGCGTATTCAGCGTAAACGACGTATCCGTGCCAAGATTTCCGGTATTGCTGCAAAGCCTCGTGTTTCAGTTTTCCGCTCAAATCGCTATTTGAGTGCACAGGCAATCGACGATGCAACAGCAACAACTATGGCAGCTATTCACTCGAAACCATTGAGTTTGAAAGCAAACCGTGAAGATGCTGCCAAATTGGGCGAAGCATTTGCAAAGACACTTAAAGATGCCGGTATAACTGAGATCCTGTTTGATCGTAACGGTTATATCTATCACGGTGTTGTAAAATCATTTGCCGAAGCACTTCGTGCCAATGAAATCAAGTTTTAAGGACTGATCGATGGAAGCTATTAACAGAGAAGAATTCGAAGAATCGATCGTTAACATCGGTCGTGTTACAAAAGTTGTAAAAGGCGGACGTCGTTTTCGTTTTACTGCTCTTGTAGTCGTTGGTAACAAAAATGGTACTGTCGGTTACGGAATGGGTAAAGCAAAAGAGGTTCCAGATGCGATTCGTAAAGCAGTTGACAATGCCTTTAAAAACCTTACTGAGGTTAAGATCAAGGGTACAACGATTGCACACGATATTGAGCATAAATACAATGCCAGCCGTGTACTGCTCAAACCGGCATCCGAAGGTACCGGTGTTATTGCCGGCGGTGCATTGCGTCCGGTACTGGAGCTTGCAGGCGTTCAGGATATTCTGACAAAGTCTATCGGCTCAAACAATCCGGCAACTGTTGTACGTGCTACCGTTGAAGCACTTGCACGTATGAAAGGATAAGTTATGGGTATTGAAAATCTTTCACCGGCTGCAGGGTCAACCCACAGCCGTAAACGTGTTGGTCGCGGTCAGGGCTCAGGAATGGGCAAGACTGCAACACGTGGTCAAAAAGGTCAAAAATCACGTACAGGTTACAAACGTAAACGTAACTTTGAGGGTGGTCAATTGCCATTGGCGAAACGTATGCCGAAAATCGGTTTCTTTTCAAACAATGTCAAACCATACGTGATCAACGTAGAGCGTATCAAATCAGTGGCAGAACTTGAAGAGATTACTTTAGAGAGTATTGCTGCTGTACATAAGCTTGGCAAATCTGTCACAGCTGTGAAACTTGTCGGCAAATCTGCTAAAGATTTAGTTTCAAAAATCAAAGACGAAAACGTTACAACAACTGGCAAATAATGAACCAGCAACTAGTAAACAAGATCTTAATCACGATCGGTTTTCTCTTCATATACCGTTTACTGGCCTATGTGCCGGTACCGGGTGTTGATGTAAATGTAATTGCATCATTTTTCGATTCTCATGCCGGTGACGCACTTGGACTGATGAACATGTTCAGTGGTAACGCTGTAGAGCGTCTCTCTATTATTTCTCTCGGTATTATGCCTTACATTACTGCTTCAATTATTATGGAACTGCTTGCAGCTACCTTCCCAAATCTCGGTCAAATGAAAAAAGAACGTGACGGTATGGTGAAATATATGCAGATTATCCGTTATGCAACGATTGCTATTACACTTGTTCAGGCAATCGGTGTCAGTATCGGCTTACAGTCATTGACAGGTAAAGACGGCAGCAGTGCGATTTTGGTTGATCATAATACATTTCTATTGATTGCTGCAGTTTCCATGCTTGCAGGAACGATGTTGTTGATGTGGATCGGTGAACAGATTACACAAAGCGGTATAGGTAACGGTATTTCATTGATCATTTTTGCAGGTATTGTTTCAGCGATTCCAAGTGCAATAGGTCAGACTATCACCATGGTCAATACAGGTGCAATGAGCTTTATTACAGTAATCGCCATACTCGTGCTGATATTGGCTACGGTAGGTGTTATTATTTATGTCGAATTGGGTGAACGCCGTATACCGGTAACCTACGCGAAAAAAACAATGATGCAAAATCAGAACAAACGTGTCATGAATTATATTCCTATTAAAGTGAATTTATCAGGTGTTATCCCGGTGATCTTTGCATCAGCGATTTTGATGTTTCCGATGACAGTTTTATCATCAAGCACTAACCCTTATATTCAGACGGTAGCAGATTTTTTAAATCCGAATGGCTATTTCTTTAATGTTCTGACATTTTTATTTGTTGTCTTTTTTGCATATTTTTATGCCTCGATTGTTTTTAATGCCAAGGATATCTCTGACAACCTGAAGCGTCAGGGCGGGTTTATTCCGGGGGTTCGTCCTGGAGTTCATACGGCGGAGTTCTTGAATGAAACCGCGAGCCGTTTGACCTTTACCGGTGCGATCTACCTTGGGCTTGTGGCAACACTGCCATGGGTCATTATGAAGGGAATCGGTGTGCCGTTCTTCTTCGGTGGTACTGCCGTACTGATCGTGGTTCAGGTCGCGCTCGATACGATGCGTAAGATCGAAGCACAGATCTATATGAGCAAGTATGAAACACTAAGCGCGGTTGGTCTATAAAAATGGCCATTGCGCTTCGCAAACCAAAAGAGATAGAAAAACTTCGCGC
>DAOWOG010000107.1 GCA_030642185.1 Helicobacteraceae bacterium
GTCGGTGCCATATCTGCCGAATATTTCAAAACAAATATCGGCATACCACGATAGACAACAACTTCCAGCTTATTCGCTTTCATTCCTGAGACATCAACTATTGTATAGCCTGCGGCCATAACACTTGGTAGCGGATCCCAGGTTTTTTTCATGGCTATCAGTGAAGCGACTGCTCCGACACCTGCAACGGCGCCGAACGCTTTACCGATAAACCCTCTTCTGCTTTCTTCCATATTTTCACACTCCTTAGGTGGAATTTCAGTGTCTATAATATATAAAGAAGAATTAATATCTTATTAAGCTAAGTTTATCTTTATAAAGTCAATAAGTTTCTGAGTAGTTTGCGGACATGCATGATACTTATGTGACATAATTTTTTGCAGTATATGAGAGAGTTTTTCCTGATCGAAACCATCAATAACCGGAATGTTTAACGATTCAAACAGCGGTATAAAATCACGCGGATAATCGGCTCTTTGCATAAAGACCGGGCGGCCGCCTGCAGCCAGATTTTCCAGGACAGCCTGAGGCGAAGCTGTCACCAGTACTTTAGCGTGTCTGATCACCTCATCATACTCCTCGAATTCATACTGTTTTTGAAAGGCCGGTGCCAGTTTTTGTTCGTAATCCATAAAAAAATAAAAGCCTAACAACAGGTCAAAATCCAAGCCTTCAAGCATACTGATATTTACCGCCAAATCCTCTTCATAATCATCATCACCAAAGAAAAAAACACGTTCAATCGTTTTTTCAAAATGACCGAAATAGAGATCATCAACAGCAATATCGTTACAGACACCCTCTTCTTTCAGATAAGGATTGACCAGCAGTTCATTGGTATGTTTTGCATCATTCGGATCATCACTGACACGTATGAACGTTGAGAAGAACTGTGTCATATCTTCATGCAGTACCGGGTTCAGTTCTGCCGAATCAAAGATAATTTTATCTCCGTGAATGGCGATCTGCGGGATGTTACGAACAACGTCAACTCCGACGGAACGTTTAATCCCAAAATCTTTGGCAATCGAAGCGATTCGGTAGTCAGATGTCAAAAGCGTTATATCCGTTTCTTTGCCAAGTGCACGAATAATTGTCGCAGCACGGCGAAAACGGTCCAGACCGATACGGTGGCCGGTATGAACATAATAAAATAATCTCATTTTTTTCCTTTTTCTGCCATTTTGATGTAAATATGTAAAATTTCGATCGCAGCGGGTGTCACCCCGCTGATCTGTGAAGCGGCCTGAAGCGTTGGCGGATTAAACGTCTCCATCTTTTCGATGATCTCTTTTGAAAATCCTTTCACACTTTTAAAATCAAAGCCTTCCGGAATCTTAATGTGCATGTTTTTTTTCATCTTCTCGATCTCGTCTAACTGTTTTTCAACATAACGTGCGTATTTGGCTTCCACCATTATCTGCTCTTGAATGTATGGGTTATACTGTGCCAGTTCAGGCAGCAGCTGTGTCAGTTTTTCAAGTGTAAACGATTTACGGGCAATGATCTGCTGCGCACCGACTTTATCGTTGATACGCTCTTCGCCAATGCTCTCTAGAAATGCTATGAACTCTTTGTTCGGTGTAAAACTCGTCTCATTAATGCGTTGCGTGCCCGCTTCTATCTGTTCTTTCTTAACCTGTGTTGCACGGTATGCTTCATCACCGAGCAGTCCAAGATCATGGCCGTATCTGCTCAGACGGATATCGGCGGACTCTTCACGCAGAAGCAGACGATACTCAGCGCGCGAGGTGAACATACGGTAAGGTTCTTTCGTTCCCTTCGTGACCAAATCATCGATCAGCACCCCTATGTAGGCTTCATCACGTCCTAAAACCAGAGGCTCTTTTCCCTGAATAGCCAAAGCGGCATTGATCCCGGCCATCAGTCCCTGGGCAGCCGCCTCTTCATAACCGGTTGTTCCGTTGATCTGTCCGGCAAGATAGAGGTTATTAACCTTTTTGGTTTCCAATGAATGTTTGAGCTCCGTCGGATCGACATAATCATACTCAATGGCATACCCGTAACGGACGATCCTGGCATTTTCCATCCCACGCACCGAATGAACCATCTCCAACTGTACATCCGGAGGAAGCGACGTACTCATCCCGTTGATATAACACTCGGTGTTATCCATCGTCTGCGGTTCAATAAAGAGATGATGACGGTCTTTATCGCGAAAACGGTTGATCTTGTCTTCAATACTTGGACAATAGCGTGGTCCGACCCCTTCGATCTGCCCGGTAAAGAGCGGTGCTCGGTGAAAATTGCCTTCGATGATGCCGTGGGTATCTTCATTTGTATAGGCAATGTAACACGGAAGCTGCTCTTTTTCATCGGCAAACCGGTTTCGGTCGGTACGGAAACTAAAAGGGGTCGGTACGTCATCTCCAGGCTGTGCTTCCATCACGGAAAAGTCAATCGTTGAACTATCAATACGAGGGCAGGTTCCGGTCTTCAGACGTCCGATCTTCAAACCGCATGCTATTAACGATCCGGAAAGTTTATTTGCCGCAAATTCGCCAAAACGCCCTGCTTCATGTGTCGTCTCACCGATGTGAACCACCCCTTTTAAAAATGTTCCCGTCGTTAAAATGACCTTTTTCGCTTTGTATTCATTTAAGAGGTTGGTCCGCACACCGACAACACTGCCCTCTTCAAGCAGCAGATCATCCACCATCTCCTGGATCAGTTCCAAATTTGGCGTAGTCAGGATGATATTACGGGCAATAATACGGTAACGGTCCATATCAATCTGCGCACGCGTTCCACGCACCGCCGGCCCTTTGGCCGCATTTAAAATACGAAACTGTATCCCCGCTTCATCAGTAATCAGTCCCATCTCACCGCCGAGCGCATCCAACTCACGCACAAGGTGCCCTTTTGCCAGTCCGCCTACGGCAGGATTGCAACTTGTCGCTCCCACCTGTTCTGCCAAAATAGAGACCATTAAGGTCTTTTGCCCCATACGCGCCGAAGCCAGCGCCGCTTCAATCCCGGCATGTCCGCCGCCTACGACGATTACATCATAATTCATCTGTTTTCCATATACAAGGGCATCACTTTAGCCCTATCATTCAATACTGCGATTATACCCTTTCTTCCAGCGCTCCCGGGAGTTAACTTAGGCACATCAATGTTTTTTAATCAAAACTTGAGAATTAAAAGCCTATAATTCCGTCCTACAAAATGTAGAGAGGTGGCCGAGTGGTCGAAGGCGCACGCCTGGAACGCGTGTGTGGAGCAATCCACCGTGGGTTCGAATCCCATCCTCTCTGCCATATACAATTAAAAACCTCCTTCAAACATCGTAAAATAGGCACTTTCATACACACTTTAAGGTTTGATCTAATACCCCTTAGTCCGCTCTGAGTCCGCAGCATAGTGAAAAGTCCGTAATAGTCCGTAAATAAATGCTTACTATAAATACATATGTGAAGTTGGATAAAGAACGGTGTCAAGCCACCCGTCTTAATGATGAGGTTTGCTTTTAGGTGATACTTATTTACTCAAATATCTTTGTTTTCGGATTATATCGCCGTGCTTTTGGAAATGGACGGTTTTTGTAGTCAGACTTTTTTTGATCTTCAATATGGGTTTTTATTGCTTCGGATGCTTCTGATATTTTGTGCAGATCAATTATAGTATTGAGTTCATCTGCTGCTTGTTGAAGTGCTTCTTTGGTTGTAGGTTCTTTTGTTGGCTTCTCTGTTACCACCGCTACAGGATGCTGAGTGCCAAGCAGTGCGCTGATCTCATCGGTTACCTGTTGCAACGATTCAATATTTTACTTCTCTATTTTATCGTAGTAATTCATGTTGTAATGATAATTAAATTGAAATGATATGTGGCCGAGAGTGCCAATAAAGAAAAAAGACAACATCGTAGTTAAAGTGGTATAAATACTTATAAATTTAGCTCGTTAGTTTCATTATTAATATCATCACACCTATAAAAATTTTCAGGGTATGCTTCAAATGCATCTTTTAAAACTTTTCTTGCTTTCTTATCACCTATCTTTAAGATATCTCTATGACAAGTATCCCCTGTGCTACTTACTGTACTTACTATGTTGCACTCTGTAGGTAAAATTAATGGATCTATTACCCAGAATAAGACAGGTGTCCCTGCGGCTGAAAGATAGAACTTGTCGATATGCCTACAAATTGATTTTGATACGGATTCTGCGCACGCTCTATCGAATAATGAAATGCCACCATTATAGTTTCTAAAGGCCAAGCTTTTGAAGTTTCCTCTTCGTGGGTCCCAATGTTCAGAGTTGATAACTCGGATGTATTCCAAATTTCTTCCTTATGCATTTTCATAATATTGTCGTATGCGTCATTTAAGCTTATATTTTCTCTATGAAAAACATCATTACCATCTTTCTCATAAAGACATTCTAGTATCTGATCTTCTTTTACAATGAATTCCATATAGCGTTTTTTATAATATAAAGCTATCATTATTTCAGCATCTAATCCCGGGAAAAAATCAATTGTGTATATTGCTCTATTTACGGCATATTTATATAATTTCTTTGCTAAAACTACCGTGATCTCATTAAAAGCTTTTCCTTCAACTCCATAACTCCAGTTTTCTTCAAAAGTTAAAAAATTATTGAGCTTATCTAGTATGTCTTCGCCTGTTTTATATTTATATATTGATGAAAATTTTGTATCGTTCACGATTTAGTCTTTCTATCAATTTCGTCGGTAGTTATAATAGTATTCTCAGTTATGCGCTCAAATTCAGCAATTAATAAGCCTAGTTTTTCAGACAATGTTTTAGCCATTGTAAATGACATATTAAGTTTATATTTTGCACTTCCATTTTTGCTGAGAACTACCAGTACATCACCATTACCTATTGCCACTTGAAAACCATTGAAATATATCTCATCTATCTCTTGATTATTTAATACACTAGCGAGCGAGCTTGTATCTTTTGTGTTTTTCATTATCTATCCCATATTTAGGTAATTCATATGTCAATATAACACATATTCTTTTATATATAGGTTTTATATATTAACACTTTTCAAATTTATTTTAAACTCCCTATACTTTGCCGTGAAGGCTATCGAATGTTTCAGGACGTGCCCTAGCACTGTTCACTACCCTTGCTTCGATTAATAAACCCTCAAAACGCCTGTTACCTTTACTTGAACCTTTACTGTTACCTATTTAAACTTTTGAAAAATGGCGTGCATAAAATCGTTGCTAAGCGGTCGGTGTAGTAAAGGTGTGATCTGTAGAGATTGAGACCGCCCCCCCCTTGTATGACAGGTGCGAAACAGTACGAACCCAAAACCAAACCAAGTATTATTACGGCTGTCAATACGCTTCTAAACACTTCAACACCGCGCTTTTAGCCATTACATGCCATTTTAAAGTGATTTTCTTCATTTACCCCCTATTTAACGGGGCTTGAGCCTTGTTTACAGTGTGTTTTTTATTGAAATTTGTTGAAATACGAAATTACTTGAAAAAACTTCAACGAGACAGGGGTAACGGGGCTGTGCTTACCCTTACCTATACAGCAGTCATCAAGAATACCTTTTAATTCTATACTTTGTTTGGATGAGAAGTTAGATATGGTACCAATGGTGAAAACTTATATCTGCAATCGCTTCAA
>DAOWOG010000228.1 GCA_030642185.1 Helicobacteraceae bacterium
ATCACGCGGATCAGATTAGTTGATCCCGGAGTACCGACAGGGTCTCCCGCTGTTAAAATATAGCTGTTTTCCGGATGCAGAACATTTCTATGAAGTCCCTGCTCCATTACGGCCCCTATCATCATTCGCAGCTCCTCTTTTTCTACTGAAAAAGCCGGAACCACTCCCCAGACAATGCTAAGGGACTGTGCCGCCTTCATGTCATGGGTAACGGAATAAATCGGTCTGCTGGGACGGTAACGGGCGATTTTCTTGGCTGATTGGCCTGAAGCAGTCATCGCGATGATACCAGAGGTATCCAGGCTCTCTGAGAGGCGCACGGCTGATTCGTCAATATTATCTCCCGCATCATGCATTTTGAAATAGGAAAATTTGTGAAACGGATACTGCCTTTCAGCGGCCTGTATCGTTTTAACCATCGTCTCAACTGCTAACACAGGATTATGTCCTATTGCGCTTTCTTCTGAAAGCATCACCGCATCCGTACCGTCCAAAACAGCATTGGCAACATCACTGATCTCTGCGCGGGTTGCTGTATCGTATTTTGTCATGGAAAGCAGCATCTGTGTTGCAGTAATGACAGGTTTGCTGACATCATTGGCTTTACGGATCAGCATCTTTTGCGTGGCCGGTACATCAAAATAGGGTATTTCGATGCCGAGATCACCCCGTGCGACCATGATTCCGTCACTGGCTTCGAGTATAGCATCGATATTTTCAACTGCATCAAATTTTTCAATCTTGGCAAACAGCTGGGTTTGGCCTTTGTGATAGTTTATGATCTTGCGTGCAGCAATCATATCATCTACATTTTGAACAAAAGAGATCGCCATAAAATCAACATCATTTTCAATACCCCAGAGCATATCTTTTCTATCTTTTGCTGTCAACACATCAATGCCCAGTCGGGTATTTGGAAAATTGACTCCCTTTCGTGATGAGAGCGTGCCTTCATTTTCTACCATGACAGTGAGACGATCCGGATGCACATCAGTCACAACGCTGCGGATAGTGCCGTCATACATATAGATATACTCACCGACTAAAAGCTGATTGAGGACACTCTGTTCACTGATACTGAGCCGGTATTTCCCTTCACCAGTTTTTTCTCCTACAATCTCTTTTTTAAAAAATTCAATTGTATCACCTGCTTTGAGAGTAAAATTTTCTTTCAACTCCCCCACTCTGATTTTTGGACCGCTGATATCCTGCAGAATACCGGTAACCAATCCTGTATTTTCAATGGCCTGACGTATCCGTGCGATCACTTTTGAGTGATATTCATGACTTCCATGACTGAAATTCAAACGAAAAACATTGACGCCGGCACGTATCAATGCCGTGATCTGCTCCAGTGAATCAGACGCCGGTCCGACGGTAGCTAAAATTTTGGTACGTTTTTTCATATGTTATTACCTATCATTAATTTGTGACCATTTTTGTAATTGTATTGTATGCTTGAAACAAGACGGTTACAGCCTGTCTCACTCAAGATATTTTATATCTTTTTTGAGAACAGACCGGTTTTCTAGGAGCGTTTGAGATAGAGTACTCCAAGCGGAGGCAAGGTCATACTGATGGAGTGTTCACGTCCGTGCATAGCAATTTTGTCTGCAGTCAGCGGGCCGCTGTTACCGATGTTCCACCCTTCGTAATACGCTGACTGTGAGTTAAATATCTCTTCCCACTCTCCCGCATACGGCACACCGATACGATAGTTTTCCCGCGTAGCATCGGCGAAGTTGCACACAATCAGAATCGTTTCATCAGGATCATCGCTCTTGCGCATAAAACTGAGGCAGTTGTGCTGATAATCTCCATCATCGATCCACTCAAAGCCTTTATGTTTCTCATCGTACTGATAAAGCGCTCTGTGATTGCGATAGAGATCGTTGAGATCAGCAACCATCTTTTGCAGATTGCGATGAAGCGGATTTTCCAGCAGATGCCAATCAAGGCTTTTTTTATAAGCCCATTCAGAGAACTGAGCCAGCTCACCGCCCATGAAGAGCAGTTTTTTACCCGGATGGGCTGTCATATACGCATAAAGTGTACGAAGATGAGCAAATTTCTGATTGTTGTCGCCCGGCATTTTATTGATCAGCGAGCCCTTCATATGCACCACCTCATCATGGCTGAGCGGCAGTACAAAATTTTCATCAAATGCATACCACATACTGAACGTGATCTGGTGATGGTGATGCTGACGATGGATCGGATCAAAACTGAGATATTTCAGCGTATCATGCATCCATCCCATATTCCATTTAAAGCCGAAACCAAGGCCTCCTATATCGGTCGGTCGGGTGACCATAGGCCAGGCTGTAGACTCTTCGGCAATCATGAGAATATCGGAAAATTCACCGTAGGCACTCTGGTTAAGCTGTCGCAAGAACTCCACTGCTTCCAGGTTTTCATTGCCTCCGTGCTTGTTGGGAATCCATTCGCCCTCTTCTCGTGCATAGTCAAGATGGAGCATGGAAGCTACGGCATCAACACGAATACCATCAATATGGTATTTATCCAGCCAGAACATGGCAGAACTGATCAAAAATGCACGTACTTCACTGCGTCCGTAATTGAAAATGATACTTCCCCATTCCGGATGATATCCCTGACGCGGATCATCATGTTCATAAAGTGCCGTGCCGTCAAAATTGATCAAGCCATGCATATCAACCGCAAAGTGAGAAGGTACCCAGTCCATAATTACCCCGATATCATTTTGATGCAGCCTCTCAATCAAATACATGAGATCATCCGGCTCGCCAAAACGTGCGGTAGCAGCAAAATAGCCCACTACCTGATATCCCCATGATCCATCATAAGGGTACTCTGTCAGCGGCATAAACTCAACATGGGTATAGTTCATCTCTGTAAGATAAGCTGTCAGTTCGTCAGCAAGCTCTCTATACGTAAGATACCGATTCTCTTCTTCAACTTTTCTACGCCAGGAAGCAAGGTGCATCTCATAAATACTGATCGGAGCGTTATGCGCATTGTTCGCATGGCGTTTTTCCATCCATGCAGCATCATCCCACTGATACCCTTCAAGGTCCCAGACCCTTGAAGCTGAGTTTGAAGGTTTTTCACTGTAAAAACCGTAGGGATCACTTTTTTCATGGACGATATTGTGAAATTGGGAGACAATATGGTATTTATAAGTCACCCCCTGTTCAACGCCTTCGATAAATCCTTCCCAAATACCGGAATCATCATCACGAAGCTTCAAAGGGTGGGCATCTTCTTCGTAGTCATTAAAGTCACCGCGAACAGAAACACTTTGTGCATTAGGTGCCCAGACAGCGAAATAGACACCGTCTTTATCACCCTTTTTCATGAGGTGTGCACCCATTTTTTCATACAGTTTGGTATGACTCCCCTGTTTGAAAAGAAAGATATCGTATTCAGTGAAACGGGTAATATCGTAATATATTTTATTTTGCATGGTATTCCTTTAATCTGCTAAAAATCATTGCGCACAATTTCGATGGTTCTTCGAATAAATTCTCTGCCGTAATCTGTCCAGACACCTTCACCCCAGTAGCGAAAACAGCTGGTTTCGGCACACATCAGATGAAAAAGGGCATTACGATATGCCTGAGTATCTGATGCGACACCTTGACTCAGCACATTCTGATAAAAGAGTGAACTTGCCTCCTGCATCGGCTGAAGTACACTATTATATCCTTCTATCCAGGAGATATCGCTTGTCCAGCTTC
>DAOWOG010000159.1 GCA_030642185.1 Helicobacteraceae bacterium
ATATTTGAAAAATCAGGTAAAATACAGAGAAAAAGAGAAGAGTACCTCATTATGCATAACCTTTCTATCGTCATATTAGCTGCGGGAAAAGGGAGTCGGATGAAATCACCGATTGCCAAAGTTCTACATAGGATTTCGGGTCGTCCGATGCTTTATCACAGTATCAAAGCCTCCAAGGCATTGACCGATGATGTTATTGTGGTTGTAGCACACCAGAAAGAGGCGGTCATTGAGCAGATGAATGCACTCTTTGATGACCTCACTTTTGTCGTTCAGGATGCCGATAATTTTCCCGGAACCGGCGGTGCCGTGATGGGAATCAAACCGCGCCATGAAAATGTATTGGTATTAAACGGCGATATGCCGCTGGTCACACCGGATGCACTGCAGGGTTTTGTCGATACGGATGCAGACATCACGATGTCTATTTTCAACCTTGAAGATCCTTCCGGCTACGGTCGTGTGCTTATCTCCGATATCGGCGTTGAACGCATCATCGAAGAGAAAGATGCTACGGAAGAAGAGAAAACGATCAATCATGTCAATGCCGGCGTTTACAGTTTTAAACGCACGATACTTGACAAGTACCTGCCGCGCCTTTCAAACGATAACGCCCAGGCAGAGTACTACCTGACTGACATTGTCGCACTTGCCAAAAATGATGGACTGCACATTGAACCGCTTGTAGTGGAAGAAGAATATTTCAAGGGAGTCAACTCAAAAGTCGATCTCGCAGCATCTGAAATGATCATGCAGCAGCGTATCAAAGAGAAGTGGATGAAAGAAGGGACGGTTATGCAGCTGCCTGAGACGATCTACATCGATGAGTCCGTTATCTTTAAAGGCGAATGCATAATTGAAAACGGTGCACGTATTACCGGAGTGTCCGTGATCGAAAGTTCGCATGTCAAAGCGCACTCAGTTGTTGAAGACAGTGTCATGATCCGCTCCGATGTCGGGCCGCTGGGCCATCTTCGCCCGCAAACCCATCTGGAAGACACCCATGTCGGCAATTTCGTCGAAGTTAAAAAATCAACCCTCAAAGGGGTAAAAGCAGGACACCTCAGCTATATCGGTGACGCAGAGATCGACGACGGAACCAATCTCGGTGCCGGTTTTATCACCTGTAACTACGACGGCAAAGAGAAGCATAAAACCAAGATCGGGAAAAATGTTTTTATCGGCTCGGATACACAGATCGTTGCGCCCTGTGAGATTAAAGACAATGTCCTTGTCGCTGCCGGTACAACGATCACCTCTACCCATGTCGACAGCGGTGTTCTTGTCATAAGCCGTACACCTGCTAAAGTCATTCAGGGCTTTTTTCATAACTTTTTTGACACGGACAAAAAGAATGACCGTTCCTGAAAATCTGCTCAGCGGTAAAAAAATCCTCCTGGGAGTGACAGGATCTATTGCCGCCTATAAAAGTCTGGAACTGGTCCGTCTCTATATCAAAGCCGGTGCAGAGGTCAAAGTTGTGATGAGCGAAGCCGCCAAAAAATTTGTCACTCCGCTCAGCTTTGAAACACTCAGCCGCAACAGGGTTCTGGATCAACAGAGTGAATCGTGGGCAGATGAGCACAACCACATCAAAATCGGGCAGTGGGCGGATCTCTTTGTAATCGCACCCGCTACCGCCAACACCATTGCCAAACTCTCCAACGGATTTGCCGACAACCTGCTGCTGCAGAGTGCCCTTGCCTACCCGGATGTCAAACTTATTGCTCCCTCTGCAAACACTAACATGCTGCACAATCCTATCACCGAAGCTGCCTTAAAACTGCTGAAGCTTGCCAACTATAAAGTAATTTCGGCACAGACCAAAGAACTGGCCTGTCAGACGACAGGAGACGGCGCAATGGCCGATCCGCTTGAAATTTTCTGGCACAGTGCACGCGAACTGCTGCGCGAGGAGTTCTGGAGTGATCGTATGGTGATCGTCACCGGCGGCGGAACCATTGAAAAAATCGATGATGTCCGCTACCTCTCCAACTTTTCCAGCGGTAAAATGGCCTCATCTCTGGCAACAGCGCTCTTTTTAAGAGGTGCCGATGTCAACCTCATCGCAACACGCTTCGAGAGTAATCTTCCCAGGCAGATGCATACGATCGATGTTGAATCAAGCTATGAGATGCTGGACTTTCTTACCGACTCCATCCGCATTGCGAAAAAAGGGAAAATGAGTACGGCATCACTCGTGAATGACCAGCCGCTCCAGCTTATTCAAAAAACACCCTACCTTTTCATGGCGGCAGCCGTCAGTGACTACATTCCCCGTTACGAACAGACGGGTAAGCTCAAAAAAAATGATATCGGTGAAAATTGGGATTTAGCCCTGCAGCAGAACACGGATATTATTGCAACCATCAATAAAGAAGGTATCAAGACGATCGCTTTTAAAGCAGAGATGGATTCAAAAACGGCGCTGAAAAATGCCTCTTCCATGATTGACAACAAAGGGGTCGATGCCGTCTGCTTAAATCTTCTTGCCGATCGAAGCAGTTTTGGAACTGCCGACAACCAGATCGATTTCATCACGGCAAATGAGGTTAAATCTCTGCCGAGACTGGATAAGCTGAGTCTGTCCCTTCAGCTTCTTAATGAGGCAAAATCAGTATGAATAATGTTGCAGAACATATCGCCATTATCATGGACGGAAACGGACGCTGGGCAAAGAACAGAGGCCATAACCGCACAAAAGGTCACGAAAGGGGTGTAGAGGTCGTCAGGAAGATCACTGTCTACTGCTCTGAACAGCCGGCCATCAAAGAGCTGACACTTTATGCTTTCAGTACTGAAAACTGGAAACGGCCAAAACTGGAAGTAGAATTTTTGATGAAGCTGATCGAGCGCTATCTGCGCAAAGAGCTTCCTTTTTATCTTAAACACAACACCCGTTTTGAGACCATTGGAGATCTGAGCCGGTTCTCATCATCATTACAGAAACTGATCAGCCAGATCAAAGAAAAAACAGCCCATTGTGACGGACTGGTACAAAACCTCGCGCTGAACTACGGTTCCAGAAACGAGATCATCAGAGCCGCCAATACAGTTATCAGCGCTAACGGGGAACTCACGGAACAAGCACTGACCGATCAACTTGACAGCAGCAGCGATATCGACCTCTTGATACGTACCGGCGGGGATCACCGTCTTTCCAATTTCCTGTTATGGCAGGCCGCGTATGCAGAACTCTTCTTTACCCAGACACTCTGGCCCGATTTCACCAAAGAAGAACTTCAACGCGTCATTAACAAATTCGAAAAAATTGAACGCCGATTCGGAGGCTTGAAATGAGCATTGCAGTTTATATTTTTATCTTTATCCTGGGAGCCCTTATCGGCTCTTTTTTAAATGTTGTCATCTATCGTCTTCCAAGAGGCGAGAGTGTCGTCTTTCCCGCTTCACACTGCCCGTCTTGCGGCAACAACTTGAAGCCGTGGCATAATATTCCGATCTTTTCATGGCTGTTTCTACGCGGAAAATGTGCCTTTTGCGGAACAAAGATCTCTTATCAGTATCCATTGATCGAACTGCTCAGTGGTTCGATCTTTCTGGTGGTTTTCTTAAAAATGGGCATCGCCTGGGCCACACTGGGAATCGCTATGGTCTTCTTGCTTCTGCTGACACTTTCAGTGATCGATTTTTATTATAAGATGGTGCCTGACAGCCTTAATTTACTGACGTTGACACTTGCCGTTGCCAGTGTCTACTCGTCTGAAATGCTGCTGCAGAACCTGACCAATGCCCTGCTCTTTGCCGGCGGATTCTCACTGCTGCGTTTTTATGTCTCTTATTATCTTTACATCAAAGTCAAACGTCAAAGCCCCAATCTCAAACAGGCTTCATGGCTGCGTAATTACAACACCATCCCCACCTATCTTGAAGCCATGGGTGAGGCGGATATAATGATCGCTGCAACCATGGGTGCCCTGCTGGGTGTTCAATTGACACTGGTCGCTATTTTTCTTTCAGCGCTTTTGGCCATGCCTGCCATGATGCTGATGCGCAATGAAGCTGAAGAGAGCAAGCAGGTGCCGTTCATTCCATTTTTGGCAATGGCTGCCTGGATCGTTTATATTTTTGACTCACCGATAGCAGCTTATCTGGAAAGTATGTATGCATAGACTCCGCCGTTATATCATCAGCAGCTTTTCGATGCTGTTTTTCTCGATATTTCTGCCCCTTTTTTCCATCGCATCCGTTGTATTTCTGATCAAGATGGCCCATATTACCTCTGTGATCCAGCTGACATTTTTTGAGCTGATCAAACTTTACCTTTTTACCGTTCCTGAACTTCTCTTTTATACCCTGCCCATCACTTTTTTCATCGCCGGCGTCCTTTCACTGCACAGACTCTCTACCGATAATGAGATGATCGTCTTTTTTTCACTGGGGATCAATCCCGGTTTTTTAGCACGTATCTTCATGCGGCTGGGATTATTACTTTCCATGCTGCTTGCCTTTGACTTTTTTATTATGTTTCCCCATACCAAGAACATTGCCAAAAACTTTATTAATTTTAAAAAGAGTGAAGCACAATTCAACCTCTCTGCCTCTGAATACGGAAATAAGTTTGGAGATTGGCTGCTCTATATAGGAAAAGATAATCAGGACGGAACCTATAGCGATATCGTCCTCTTCAAAAAAGAGACATCGACTGACAAAGAAGATCAGGAAGAGATTTTTATTACGGCCAAAGAAGCATCCATCATCAATCAAAACGGTATTTTAAAACTTCTTCTGCATCAAGGAGAAGGCGATACCTATACACCCGATAC
>DAOWOG010000362.1 GCA_030642185.1 Helicobacteraceae bacterium
GACAGCTAACTTCAAAGTCTCTTTGGACGTCTCAAGCGACTGATACGGCAGACCGTAGATAAGATCGACATTCACACTCTGCATCTTATACTTGCGGGCAAGCTTCATCGCATCTTTGGTAATATCATACGGTTGTACACGGTGAACCGCCACCTGCACCTTCTCATTAAAATCCTGAATCCCGAAACTGACACGGTTAAAGCCCGCCTTATGCAGTACCTTCATCTGTGCTTCATTGATATGGCGCGGATCGATCTCGCAGCTGATTTCTGCTGTTTTAGCGAAGTTTTTAAAGTGGGTCTTGATGAGATCAATGATGGTCTTTAACTGCTCTGCCGTAAAAAAGGTGGGCGTCCCGCCGCCAAAGTGCATCTGAATCACTTCACGCGATGTATCAAGATGGTTACTCATGATCTCCATCTCACGCTTAAGATAATCGATATAGCGAACCATTTTATCTTCTCTGGAGGTAAAGACAACATTACAGCCGCAAAAATAACAGGCATTACGGCAAAACGGAAGATGAAAGTAAAGTGAAATCGGACGCTCTTTATCCTGATTCTCAATCTTTTTGATATAGGCATCATATTCAAATGACCCGCTAAATTCCAAAGCTGTCGGATAACTGGTGTAACGCGGTCCGGGTTTGGAGTACTTGATAAATTTGGCAAAATCGAGCATGGTATATTCCATTTATGTAAACTAATACGCGATTATGCCCGTGATGTGTTGAAGATGGGATAAAAGATAATCCGTAACGAACAGACTAAAAACTTTTTCTTCTTTTTTGCTGTCCGGTTTTTCTATTGAATTATCTCATTTTATACGTAATATTATCCCTTATTTTAATACTCCGCCTTCACGCTTTAAAATGTGATTATTTTGATATTTTATAAGATTTTTTTGATATTTTAGGCACTTTTTCTTTTAAAAGAGAGGGCTTTATACTATAATTAATTTTAATAGTATAGAAGAAGGATTCCAATGAGTACCTTTAAAGTGTTGATCGTCGAAGACGATGAAGTCACTTCAATGAATCTTAAAATGTCCCTTGAAAAACAGGGTTATAATGTCGTTTCTGTCGCGGACAGTGCCGTTCAGGCACAAAACAAAATAAAAGTTTATCATCCCCAGATCATTCTAGTAGACATCAGCCTGCAAAAAGGCAATGATGGAATTGAGCTGGCCCAGTACATTCACGACAAACATCAGCTTCCCTTTATCTATCTCACCGCACACTCTGACAGCGACATTATCGAGCAAGCCAAAAAGACTGAACCTTATGGCTATATCGTTAAACCTTTTGATCCCAACAGCCTGCATGCCACCATTCAAATGGCAATGTACAAATTTAATGAAGAGAACAAACGCCACAACCACATCGAAGATCTTAAAACCGACAAGCTCAACCTTGAAAAGCTGCTTTACAACAAGAAAGTCGCCGACAAACCTATCGTTCCGTTTGGCGAAGGCTATCATCTCGATATCAGTGTTTGTGAAAGCTTTTTTCATGACAAAAAGATCAAACTGACAAAAAAAGAGAATGCTTTTATCCGTCTGCTGGTTGCACAGCTTGGACTTGTCGTTGATTTTGAACAGGCTATCAATTACGTCTGGGAAGAAGAAGGAGCAACTGAAAACAGTGTTCGTACGCTTGTCTGGCGTCTGCGCAACAAACTGCCCACGGAAATCATCAAAAATGCTTCAGGTATAGGCTACTACATCGAAGACTGAGTCATTTGGACTCATGACTTTTCGAAGGTGACCTTTACTTTTTTATACTCCTCAAACAGCATCCGATAAACTTTTTTATAATCAAAGTTGTCATCATGTATATGTCCGGACTGTTCAAGTTCCTGTGCCGATTTCTGGATCATCTCCAAACGAAAATTGGCACTGGAACCCTTAATCGAATGCGCCAAACGCTCAATGCGTGTGAAATCTTTCAGATTGATTGCCGACTCAAGTTCACTCAATTGCATATCCATCTTTTTCATATAGGTCTTTAAGAGCATGATGATCTGCTGCGGTTCAAGCAGAAGCTCCTTTTGCAGCTTTTGCAGATCAGGCACTGTTTCAACTTTACTTACGCGCTCTTCTAAAAAATCTGAAAACACTTTTTCGATCTCTTTCAGATCGATCGGTTTTCCGACGAAGGCATCATAACCGGCTGCAAGTACTTTCTCTCTGGCACCATTGATGACATTGGCTGTGATGGCAACGATCGGGGTATGTTTTTTATGCTCTGTTTTTTCGTATGCCAGGATCTCCTCTGTCGCTTCCAAACCATTTTTGAGCGGCATCTGTTCATCCATCAGTACCATATCATATGCTGCATGTTTAAAATACTGTACCGCTTCGACTCCATTGGCCGTCATACTGTAAGTCAAGCCATAGTTTTGCAAAATCATCTTAATCAGTTCCTGATTGGCGATATTATCTTCCGCTATCAGAATATGCCCTTTGAAATAGTGCCGATCACGTTGACTTGGTACTTCCAAAACAGTGACGGAAGGATCAAGCGCTTCCAAAAATGTATGATAAAGTTTAGAGCAGTAAATCGGCAAATAGATTGGTGTTACATTGGAAATATGCTCATATTTGTCATTAAACCTGTCCATCATAGCGATAC
>DAOWOG010000287.1 GCA_030642185.1 Helicobacteraceae bacterium
ATCTAACTCTAGAGTCTGCTTGTTGATCAGGTGAACTTTATTCCAGTTAGCCGGTCCTCCAAGAACATTATCTGCCCATAGGAACGGTGTATGCTCAGATGTACCAATGAACAGTCCACCGCCACCGATAGGAATCTGACGAACAACATCAAAGTTGTCATCCCAAATCGTTACCTGACCAAGGTTCATGTTTACAGTAGCACCGAGTTGTTGACCCAGTTGCTCATTGTACCAAGAAGAACCCTGACCTGGGTGCGGCTTAGCGGATGGACCTGTATAGATCTTAGTCACAAGAGATTTAGTTTTGAAATCCACAACACCGATAACATCAGAACCCTGAGATGCAATGAAGAGGTAACGACCAATCTCTTTACCTTCATTCAGGAAACCATCGTGAAGAATTTTACCAATATTTGGAATATCACCAACGATTGGGAAGCCTGGTTTAGAGTAATCTACGATATAAACGTGACCACCGTCTTTTAGTGCAAACGCAATGTATGGACCATACGGTGTATCGAAGATACCTGCTACACGAGATGAACCGATGTTACCATCAATATCAATAACACTTGAAGTAGGATAGACTTTTAATGGCTCAAGAGTCATTGCATCCATAAGTACTGCACCGCCCGGAACGTAGTTACCAGCCATCAGGTATTTACCATCTGGAGAAACTGCAAGACCACGTGACTCAGAACCAACTTGACACTGAGCAATTTTCATCTGACCCGGTGAGTTAAGGTCGAACATTGTTACCAGACCTGAACGGCTGATAGAGTATGCATAACGAGGCTGGCGTTTGTTAGTCACTGTTACGTGAACCGCAAAACCTGCAGGATGACGAGATAAAAGTTTACCTGTCGTACCGTCGAGGAACACAACATTTTCTGCATCACGTTCTGTTACAAATACGATGTCTGTGTTTTTCTTAACATCGACAGCTGTCGGATATTTGCTGAACAGTTCATCTCTGTTGTTCAGTTTTTTCCAACCCTCTTTGACAGTGTCAATTGTCAAGACAGCCATCTTTCTGCCTTTAAATGCTTGAAGGTAATCAACCATTTTGTCTGCATCGTCTTTGTTAAACTTCTCTTTAAACGGTGGCATTGCCGTACCGGCTTTACCATTCAAAATAATTTCAGAAAGTTTGTAAGCATTTTTCTTGGCTATGACATTAGGACGAAGGTCTGAACCAACACCACCCTCGTGGTTTGGACCGTGACACCCCTGACATTCGCGTTCAAATACTTTTTCAACGTCCATATTAGACGTTCCGGCAATCAAACCGGTAGAAACGACTGCCAATGCAGCAACTGTTGTAACAATTTTATTTAATCTCATTTTTTTCCCTTTCAAAGTAGATTAAAGGCAAGCAAAAGCTTGCCTCAACAGGTCTAGCCTTCATTCTCAATACGCGCTTTTTCCTGCTTATAGATCCAGAACATTGGAAGTATAATCACAGTGTGAAGAAAAATCGTCAAGGTCAAAGGACCTTGATTCAGCCAGCCAAAAAAGCTGGGTACGACATCTACAAATGGTTCAAACATAATAAACCCCCTTATCTTTCGTGATGAGCAGCTTTACCGATGCTCAAGAAATCTTTGACCAGGAACGCGAAACCGATGAATGTGATAAGACCCATAAAAAGTCTCCAATCCATAGCCTGAGCGAACCACATACCACTCTGTCCATCAAAGTAACCTGCCCATGTGGCACCCATTTGTGCACGTGAAACAAGAACCTGTACATATCCGGCAATGGTAAGTGCAATACCCATACCCATAACACCGCCGGCAATCATCCATGTAGCTGCAATTGACGATTTCGTACTTTTCATCACTTTAATGCCGTTGGTTCCTTGAATAGCGATATACATCATACCGATCAAAATCGTTGCATAGGCACCAAAGAACGCCAGGTGACCGTGCGCTGATGTGAACTGCGTACCGTGTGTATAAAGATTGACCTGCGGCAGCGTATGGAAGAATCCCCATATACCGGCACCCAGGAAGTTACCGAATGCATTTAGAACAAACCATGTAAACGCCGGTTTGTTATTAATGACAGTTTTTTGGACTCCGGTTGCATCCTGCGCACCTTGCGTTTTACCCCAGTCATAGAGAACGTGGATAAACATCGCAACAAGCGGTAATGGCTCCAGTGCACTAAACAGTGCTCCAATTTCCCACCAGTACTCAGGTGTACCGATCCAGAAGTAGTGGTGACCAAGACCCAGGATACCTGAACCAAAGAGCATAGCTACCTCGATCCATAACCACATTTCAACAACTTTACGGTGAGCACCGATCATCGTGATCAGACCATAAGCAGCAATAGCACCGACATAAACTTCCCATGTCGCTTCAACCCATAAGTGAATTACCCACCACCACCAGAACTGATCAACAGAGATATTGTCCGTAAAGAACATACCGGCAAGATAGAGACCTGCGAACGCAAGCATATCTGCCATCAGAACGGTAATGATACCTGTCTGCTTGCCTTTGATACCTGTTGCAAAAAGATTGAATACAAATCCAAGTGCAACAACAACGATACCGAAGTCAGCCCAACGCGGTGCTTCAATATACTCACGCCCTTCATGGATAAACCAGATAGACATCTCTGATGCAGGTCCGACTTGAATAAAGAGATAAACAAGTACAACGACGACAATCGCTGCAGCGAACACAAAAAACAGAAGTTTACCGATCTTGATACCGACCGTTTCAATTCCTGTTTCATCCGGAAGCAGCCAGTAAACCGCACCAAACATTGCAAAGACCATCCAGACAACCAGTGCATTGATATGCAGCATTCTTACAACTGAAAAGTCAAATATCTCAAACAAGAAGCCCGGCATAACATACTGAACTGCTACGACAAGGCCAAAAAGAAGCTGCGCACCAAAAAGGCCAGCCGCAAAAGTAAAGTACCATGTTGCTAGCTGTTTCGATTCACTACCAACACCTGTTAAATGATTACTTGCCATGAACCGCTCCTTCCATTCTTCCGAAGTTTCGTGGGAAACCATTTGTATCAATTGATGACATATGTTTCAAGAAAGCAACCAGACCTTTAGCCTCTTCAGCAGTGATACCAAGATCAGGCATCATACGTGCATGTGTCGGATACTGTGAAGGATGCTGCAGGAACTCTGCCAT
>DAOWOG010000005.1 GCA_030642185.1 Helicobacteraceae bacterium
GAGCATTGCCGGTAATACCCGGACGGACAAGATGGCGTTTTTGATAAAAAGGGATCTCTTTTTCATACTCTTTTACCAAAATATCCCACTCTGCCCTTGGACCGATAAAGTGCATATCCCCTTTAAGAACATTGAAAATTTGCGGAATCTCATCGATACGGCTTTTACGTATAAAGTTCCCGTAAACAAAGATTCTTGTGTCATTTGCACGGGTATAGGGATCGTGTTTGCCATCGACATGCATACTTCTGAATTTTATGCATTCAAAAGGCTTACCGTCTATTCCGATACGTGATTGTCTGAAAAAGACAGGACCCGGCGACTCTTTTTTGATCCGGTAGGCACTATAAAGCATCGCCGGCCAGGAGATCAGCAGCAGCCCAATGGCACCGACATAATCGATAAGGCGTTTTTGCAGGTACTGCAAGTGTGTAAATGCAGAGATATTCTGAAGGTAATTCAGATCACTGTTATCTTCGGGAATATAGCATTTGTTCAGCTCACTCTCCATAAAATGTTCGGTGGTTATGAAGGTATTTCCGGTAAATTCCAGATGGGTCAGGAAGGTAAGAAGCTCGTTGGAAGGGTTCTCGCGGGTATTGAGAATAACAAGCTGCGGACCATATTTGACAATGACGTCACCAATATTTCTTTTCAGTGTTTCAAGATCGACCTGCGAAGAGGAGAGCCAGGCAACATTACCTGATTTCTTCTGCATATGCGCCAGTTCCAAATCACTAAAAAGATATTTTTTACCGAGTATTATCATGCTAAGCAATGACCTTCATTAGGAAATGAGAAGGATTATATCCTTATGGAACTAAAGCAGAGGTGAAAGGGTGTTTTCCTTGGTGAAATAAAGAATATGGAAAGCAGAGGTATTTTTAAGTTAACTTATTGAACAATAGTGTTTTGAACATAAGTAAGAGGAGATGATTATAAAAAAATATCAATGTCAAGTGTGTGATTACATTTACGATCCTGTTGTGGGTGATCCTGATGCAGGTATTTCCCCGGGGACTGCTTTTGAGGATCTGCCGGAGGATTGGGTCTGTCCTGACTGCGGTGAGCCGAAGTCAGAATTTGTGGAAATAGAAGATTGATTAAATCATCGGTATGATTAAAGATATTTTTTGATGGCCAGGATGTCGTCAGATGTCAGACGATGGGACGGTTTCATGGTTTTAAGCATATGGACAATTTCGGTTACGGTCACTCCGAAAGGATCTTTTTTAACAATGGAAGGTTTGTTGTCTTTTACGGTAATCAGATCAAGGTTTTTACGGCTGTGCTGCATGAAGTAGTTCAGAGTAAAAGCGCCGCTGTGCTCTTTTTCGATCGCAACAATGATATTTGTATCTGTTGTTTTGGAAACTTCAGGCAGCATGGCCTGAAAGTCTCGCGGGTCCATATAGCCGATATAGATCTTTAAATAGAGATTATGGTAGCGTGACACTGTTTCGGATTTCAGGAAATCCATGTTAAGGATGTTCTCTTTATGGGAACGTATTTTTCTGAGTATCCATGAATGTGTATCATAATATCTGAAAGGCTGAGCACGCAGATGGTCGGTTCCGGTAATTCTTTTATCACGCATTTTCTGAAAAGGCTTGCGCTGGCGTTTTTTGCCCTGACTTAACCACTCCAGTATATGTTCCGCAGAGAAAGGTTTGGTGACCCATGCCGTAGCATAGGAGGGGAGCTGGTTGACTCCGGTAACTCCCTCATTTAAGATCAGCAGGGCTTTCACCTCATATTGGGGAAAGATCGTTTCAAGCAGGGCTTTTTTCTTTCGCAGCCGTTTTTTGAGATTGGATAAATTCTTGGTGAGGGTCATTTCAATAAAGTAGAGCTGTTTTTTAGTAAAAATCATGCCGTCAAATTCGCCGATTTCATTGCGTCGGGTACGATAGACGATTTGGCCTTTCCAATTGATGGAGAGGGCATTAGGACGGGCTTTGGTCTTTTTTTTATGCGGCCCTTTAACGATAAACTTTTCAATAGCTTCCTGTTTTGTGACATAGCGAAGCAATTTTTCATAAATATAGTTTTCAAAGACTTCTCCCTCAAATGAGCGAAAAGAGCTGAGATAAGCATTGTCCTCTTTGTCTACGCCTTTTTCAATCAAACTGAGAAGATGTCTTGTCTGATAATCATAGTAAAGCAGGTTGTCGCCAATATCGGAATCATCAAGGTTACGAATAGTATCACTGATCTTGAACAAATAGGCTCCTTTCTACGCTTCTAGCCATCATAATACATTCAGGAGAGTTGAACGCCAAAAAGTCCAAAAAGTACTCCTGAAATAATAAGGTAAAGCCCGAACGGTTTAAAACTGTAACGCGCAACAATGGCTAAAAATGTTTTAATGGCAATCCAGCCAACAAAAAAAGAGACGATAAAACCGACTCCAAGCAGCCAAAAATGATCTATTGAGAGACTGCTGTACTCTTTAATCAGCATATAACCGGAGGCTGCACCCATGGTCGGTATTGCAAGTAAAAATGAAAAACTCATGGCAACGTCACGTTTAAGACCGACCAGCATGCCTCCCAAAATAGTTGAACCTGATCTGGAAACTCCGGGAACGAGTGCAAATACCTGAAAGAGACCGACATAAATGGATTGTCGAATACTGACTTCTTCCAAATTCTTAATGTGATGCGCTTTCTCTTTGTAAAAATATTCGATCGCCAAAAAAGCGAACCCGGTCACGATCATCAATGCGACAGTTGAATTGGCGACAAAAAGTGCCTCAATCTGATTGTGAAAGAAGAAACCGATAATACCGGTGGGGATAAAAGCGATGATCAGTTTCATCCACAGTGACATGCTCTGAAACAGACGTTCTTTGTAAATCAGCATAACTGAAAAAATAGGTGCAATCTGGATAATGATTTCATAAGCCGTTAAAAATGCGTCTTGTTCAAGTCCCAGCATCTGCCCGGTAAAAAAAAGATGCGCGGTAGAAGAGACAGGCAGATACTCGGTGATTCCTTCGACAATACCTAAAATAACAGAATCAAATATCGTCATCAATACACCTTGAAAGTTATATGCAATTATAGCACGGCTCTTTATAGAAGCCCTTTAAAAGGAAGCTAATCCTTCTTTGGATACAATACGCGGTTTTGAAATGTGAAGATTAAGGAATATACATGCTGCTTTTTACTCCTGGACCGACCCCGGTACCGGAATCAGTACGTAATGCGATGGCCGGTGTGACCATTCACCACCGTACACCGGAATTTGAGGCGATTTTTGAACGGACACGAATGCTGTTGTTCAAGCTCTTCAAAACAGATGAGGTAGTCATGCTGTCCTCATCGGGTACGGGTGCCATGGAGGCGGCCGTAACAAATCTGACACATAAAAAACTTCTCTCAATCAATGCCGGAAAATTTGGCGAGCGTTTTGGAAAAATCGCTGTCGCTCACGGGATTGCAAATGTTGAGATCAAGCATGAATGGGATACGCCTGCAACGGTAGAAGAGGTAGAAACCCAATTGAGAGCAGATGCCGATATTGACGCGATCGCCATTCAAATTTCTGAATCAGCGGGAGGGCTTCGTCATCCGGTAGAAGCGATTGCCAAAGCCGCTAAGGCAATTCGTCCTGAGATTATGATCATTGCCGATGGCATCACGGCCGTCGGTGTTGAACCGATCGACGCCAGCCATATTGACTGTCTGATCGCCGGAAGCCAAAAAGCATTGATGCTGCCTCCAGGCTTGGCGATATTGGGCTTAAGCAATGCGGCAATTGAAAAGATCGGAAGCGGAAAAGGCTACTACCTGAACCTTGCTTCCGAGATTAAACAACAGCGCAAAAATACGACAGCATATACAGCAGCAACAACATTGATCATCGGTTTGGAGGCCATTTTGAACGAGATTGATGTCAACGGTCTGGAGGCACTTTATAGCGAGACAGAACGTCGTGCCAGAGCCACGCGAGAAGCGCTGAAAGCGATTGGGCTCCATGTATATCCGAAGACACCGGCCCTTTCCATGACAACCATTGATGATGAGCAGGCCTCTGAGATCCGTTCTTTGCTGAAAACGGAGTATGGTGTTAATGTCGCGGGCGGTCAGGATCATCTAAAAGGAAAAATTTTCCGCATTAACCAGATGGGACTGATCCCAACATATGAAAGTGCATGGGTTGTCAATGCCGTTGAACTGGCGTTAGATAAATTGGGTCGTAGAAAATATGACGGCGTGGCAAACCAGACTTTCAATACGACTTTTTTTGGACTGTAAAATGATTTTTGAACATGAAATTCCAGAAGGCAGCAAACTCTACTTCGGTGAGGCTGCAAAACGAAAACGCGAGATCGAGAAGATTGCCAGTGATGTTTTGTATAAAGAGGGTTTTGAAGAGATCGTTACACCTCTTTTCTCATACCATCAGCACCACAGTGTCTCTGATGAGCGTGAGCTGATCCGCGTCAATGATGTCCAAAACCATAACATGAGTCTGCGTGCAGACTCTACGATCGATGTGGTGCGAATTATCGACAAACGTCTTGGGCGCAATACGGCGCATAAAAAGTGGTTTTATATTCAGCCGGTGTATCGCTATCCGTCACTTGAACAGTATCAGGTAGGGGCAGAGTTCATCGGTGAACAGGACCTGGCATCTGTGCTGAATCAATCGACAGAGATTTTCAACCGTCTTGATCTTGAGCCGTTGCTGCAGATCTCCAATATCAATATTCCGCAAAAGCTTTCAGAGCTTCTGGATATTTCACTGGATGATTTCCGTCATATTCAGATCGAAAAATTTCTGGCGTTGGACATTGAGTGGCTGACGAAACTGGTCTATCTGCAATATCCGGACCAGATCGATGACGTGATCGCGATTGTTCCGGATGAGATTAAGCCGGAGTTGATCAAAATTAAAGAGCTGTGCGCAAAGATCGAGTATAAAAACGTCGTCGTGGCACCGATGTATTATGCAAAAATGCTCTATTATGATGAACTTTTTTTCCGTGTCATTGAGGGGAATGAAATCTATGCACGCGGTGGACGCTATAACAATGAAGAGGTGACCTCGGTAGGATTTGCCCTCTATACCGATACGCTTGTAGAAGCATTAGATAAGTAAAAGGAAGTAAGAACATGAAAGCAGATTTGATTGTTGGCGTTCAGTGGGGAGACGAAGGTAAAGGCAAGATTGTTGATATGCTTGCTCAAAAGTATGACATGGTCTGCCGATCTCAGGGCGGTCACAACGCGGGACATACCATCTGGGTTGATGGTGTCCGCTATGCGCTGCATCTGATTCCATCAGGTGTATTAAACCCTGAAGCCATTAATATTATCGGCAATGGTGTGGTTCTTTCACCTGAGTCGATTATTAAAGAGATGGAGCAGTTCGAAAATCTGGAAGGGAAGCTCTATATTTCAGATAAGGCCCATCTGAACCTGCCGCATCATGCTTTGATCGATCAGGCGAAAGAACGCCTTAAAGGTGATAAGGCGATCGGAACAACGGGCAAAGGGATTGGACCGGCGTATTCAGACAAGATCAATCGTGTCGGTTTTCGGGTGGGTGAACTGCTTGATACCGTTAAGTTACAGAACTCAATTCTGGATTATTTTGAGCAAAATCGTGCTATTTTTGATGTGCTGGAGATTGATACACCGTCGGCAGATGAGCTTGTTAACCTGCTAAATGACTACAAGACCAAGTTGGCACCGTTTATTACCAATACGACCAACATGGTCTGGGATGCACTTGACAATAATAAAAAAGTGCTTCTTGAAGGTGCGCAGGGGACACTGCTTGATATTGACCATGGAACATATCCTTATGTGACATCTTCTTCGACGGTCAGTGCCGGAGCATGTACCGGTCTTGGCATCAACCCGAAAGATATCGGCAAAGTAACCGGAATTGTCAAAGCCTACTGTACCCGTGTCGGTAACGGACCGTTTCCGAGTGAAGACCTGGGTGAAGACGGTGAACGTCTTGGAAAGCAGGGTCATGAATTTGGAACCACAACAGGACGTGCAAGAAGATGCGGCTGGTTTGATGCGGTAGCATGCCGATATTCAAGCCGCTTAAATGGCTGTGATGATCTCTCATTGATGAAACTTGATGTCCTTGACGGTTTTGATGAGATTAAAGTCTGTGTGGCTTATATACTTGATGGTAAAGAGATTGATTATATGCCGTCTGATCTGGAAAGTGTCACACCGGTCTATAAAAGCTTCAAAGGCTGGGAAAAGACCGAAGGTATCAGAAACTGGGATGAATTGCCTGAAACGGCCAAGATATATGTTAAAGCACTTGAAACACTGACAAAAACAAAAATCGGTATGATCTCTACTTCACCAGAGCGTAAGGATACGATACTGTTATAGATAGGGTTTTTGAACAGAGTTCAAAAACCTATTTCCTTCTCACCCCTCTTCAGTTGCTTTTTTTCATCAAATATTTACCTTCTCTGCTGTAAAATGCAGAAAATTTCTATCAGAGGGCTGTCAGATGAAAGTTTCACTTAATCATGTACCGCATATTGCCAATAAAATAGCGGTTGATCTCAACCGAAGCGGACTTGTCACGATGACACAGGGGCTTGAGGGTATTTCAGCTGCCGCAGCAAAACTCCTGATTGCAAATGTTAAGCAGGAATTAGCACTTGAAGAGCGTGTCTACGAGATTGTAGATGACAATGAAGAGCAGATTGACTTTTATCTTGCAGATGAAAGACAGCTCTTTTTTATGATCAAGAAAAAGCTTGCTGCTGAGTTTGGCGTCATTCTCTCTTATGAAGACCGTTATTCAGATCTGTCGCATAAAATTCTTGATGAACTGTATGAAGAAGACCTGATCAATTATGATGTGAGTGAAAATCGAATTAAAAACATCATTTATGACGCTATAACAGCATTTATCGCCGATACCGGTGAAATTGAGGATGCCGTTATCGAAAAATTGCGTTCCTATAAGCGTAAACTGATTCCAGGTACAGATGAATATGAGATCTTGTATGAAAAACATTATCATGAAGAGCTTCAAAAACGGGGAATGGCATAATGAATAAGGTTTGGATATATCTCGAAAACGGGACTTTTTTAGAGGCAGAGAGTTTTGGGGCTGAGGGGACGAGTGTCGGTGAAATTGTTTTCAATACCTCAATGAGCGGATATCAGGAAATTGTTTCCGATCCTTCGTATGCAGGACAGTTTGTCACTTTTACGATGCCTGAAATCGGTAATGTCGGTGTCAATGCCGAAGATATGGAGAGCAGCAGTGCACATGCAAAAGGTGTCATCGTCCGAAAATATCAGGATCGTTTCTCGAATTTCCGTGCAGAAGAGTCTTTGGCAGATCTGTTGAAGCAATATGGTGTGATGGGGATATGCGAGATTGATACCCGCTTTTTGACCAAGATACTGCGCTCGGAAGGTGCCATGATGATGGTTGCTTCGACAGAGATCAATAACAAAGAAGAGCTGAAAAAGTTTCTTGACGCATCATCGCGTATTGAGGATGTCAACTATATCAAAGAAGTCAGTACCAAAGATGCCTACCTTCATCAAAGCGGTACTTACGATGCGGAAGCATTTTGTTACAATGAGGCGCCGGCAGCACAGGCAAAAATTGCGGCAATCGACTTTGGTGTGAAGCGAAACATTCTGAATGAACTGACACAGGCCGGTATTTCAGTCGAAGTGGTTCCTAATACATTTGATGCAGATGAAATGATTGCACGTTTCAAAGCAAAAGAGATTGACGGTGTTTTTCTTTCAAACGGACCGGGAGATCCTCTGGTTTTAAAAGAAGAGCAGAAACAGATCAAAAAACTCATTGCAGCCAAGGTCCCGATGTTTGGTATCTGTTTGGGACATCAACTGCTCTCTATCTCTCACGGTTACGATACATTCAAACTGAAGTTTGGCCATCACGGCGGTAATCATCCGGTTAAGAACAAAGCAACGGGTATGGTCGAGATCACAGCCCAAAATCACAACTATAATGTTCCGGACAATATTACTGAAATTGCCGATATAACACACAGTAATCTGTTTGATGACACGATTGAAGGGTTGAAATATAGGGATGCTCCGATCTTTTCTGTTCAGCACCACCCTGAAGCAAGTCCCGGGCCTAAAGAGAGCCGTTACATATTCGGCGAATTTTTATCCTTGCTTAAGCGTTAAAGCTTAAGCTTCTACAGGTTTTCACGTTTAATTCTAAACATTACTTATTATCCTTATTACTTTCTAAATAAAGAAAACTAAGCCATATTTGTGGTAAATGTTTCTTTTTTTCTCAAACTAAGTTGCCTATTTAAGCAAATTTGACAAACTTTGACAAACTTTGACATATTTTAAAATCATTTTTATTTACAATCCGTTATCCTTATGAGGTCTATTAGCTTATCAATGTTACAAAAGTGTTAATGATAGGCTTTTACGTTTTGAATCTTTAAGGAGGCTGTAAATGGAGAATCGTCCATTAGAGTACGACTATACAGTTGCAAAGATGTTTATGTTCTCAACAATCATATTAGGGATTGTTGGCATGCTCGTCGGTGTAATTTTAGCTTTTCAACTTGCTTTTCCAGGTTTAAACCTGATGTTAGGTGAAGGATTAGCGGAATACACAGCATTTGGTCGTCTTCGTCCGCTGCACACTGATGCAGTTATTTTTGGTTTTACCCTTAGTGGTATTTTTGCTACGTGGTATTATGTCGGTCAGCGTGTTTTGAAAGTGTCGATGGCAGAATCAGGTTTCCTGATGTTCATCGGTAAGCTTCATTTCTGGCTGTATCTTGTTGGTGTGGCTGCGGTTGTTGTTTCTCTTCTTTTGGGGATTACAACTTCTAAAGAGTATGCAGAATTTGAATGGCCAATCGATATCGCGATTGTTATTGTATGGGTGCTTTGGGGTCTGGGTATTTTTGGTCTGATCGGTATTCGCCGTGAACAATCACTCTACATTTCAATCTGGTACTATATTGCAACTTTCCTCGGTGTTGCTATGCTTTATGTATTTAACAATATGGAAATACCGACTTATTTTGCGTCAGGCGGTATCGGTGCATGGTATCACTCTGTTTCAATGTACTCAGGTACAAATGATGCGTTGGTACAATGGTGGTATGGTCACAATGCGGTTGCATTTGTCTTTACGGTGCCTATCGTTGCAATGATATATTATTTCCTGCCAAAAGAGTCCGGACAGGCTGTTTATTCTTATAAACTCTCTCTTCTCTCTTTCTGGGGCTTGATGTTCGTTTACCTTTGGGCCGGTGGTCACCACCTCCTCTTCTCAACGGTTCCTGACTGGCTGCAGACCATGGGTTCTGTTTTCTCTATCGTTTTGATTCTTCCGTCTTGGGGTTCCGCAATCAATATGCTTCTGACCATGAAGGGTGAGTGGCAACAGGTTGCATCATCTCCATTGATCAAGTTTATGATTTTGGCATCTACTTTCTATATGTTCTCTACCCTTGAAGGTCCGATCCAGGCGATTAAATCAGTCAATGCATTGGCACACTTTACAGACTGGATCGTTGGTCACGTTCACGATGGTGTTCTTGGTTGGGTCGGTTTCATGATTATGGCATCGCTTTTCCATATGGCTCCACGTGTATTTAAACGTGAGATATATTCTAAATCGTTGATGACGACTCAGTTCTGGATTCAGACACTCGGTGTTGTACTGTATTTCACATCTATGTGGATCGCAGGTATCACTCAGGGTATGATGTGGCGTGCTCACGATGAGTTTGGTAACCTTGCGTACTCATTCATCGATACAGTAACTGTATTGCACCCATACTACACAATTCGTGCTGTTGGCGGTCTGCTCTATCTTGTTGGTTTCTTTATGTTTGCTTATAACATTTACAAAACTATGTCTGCTCGTCGTATCGAAGAGAACGAGCTTCAAACCGCATCGCCTATGGCTGCGTAAGGAAAGGGGATAATTATGTTTCATTGGTTAGAAAAACGCCCGTTCTTTTTCGCGGTAGCTGTATTCGTAACAATCGCGTTTGCAGGTCTCATTGAGATCCTGCCTAACTTTGCACAGGCGTCTCGTCCGACTATCGGAACGGCGCCTTATTCGACACTGGAATTGGCCGGTCGTCATGTTTACATCAAAAACAGTTGTAACGCATGTCACTCACAGCTGATTCGTCCGTTTAAGGCAGAGACTGACCGTTACGGACATTACAGTCTGAGTGGTGAGTATGCTTATGATCGCCCATTTCTTTGGGGTTCTAAACGTACCGGTCCGGATTTAATGCGTGTAGGTAACTACCGTACAACAGACTGGCATGAGAACCACATGTGGGATCCGGCAGGTGTAGTACCGGGTTCAATTATGCCGGCATACAAATGGACGTTTACGAACATTGCAGATGTTGATACAGCGTACGCTGAACAGATCACAATTAAAAATGCATTTAATGTTCCTTATAATAAGCCGATTCCTATGAAAGACGGTTCAACTACAACAGTTGCATTGGCCGATTCTTTAAGCGGTGCACATGCATCTGCGTTGGAAGAAGCGAAGGTAGTAGCTGCTGATATGAAAAATCAGAATGTTAAAGATGCGGTTGCCAACGGCCAGATTCCTGAAATCGTTGCACTAATCGCATATATGAACTCTCTGAAATAGGAAGGCAAGAGTGGATATTGCAACGATTCAGGCGTATGCTTACTTTTTCTTTACAGGCTTCCTGGTACTTGTACTCTATGGGTACATCTACCATCTCTACAGCAGTGAGAAAAAGGGGACACGTGATTATGAGAAATACGGCAATATCGCGCTGAATGATGAAGTTACCGATAAACCGGTAGAAAAAGTCTCAGATAATGAGACAAAAAACAAGGAGGCATAAATGAATAAGTTGACGATATGGGGTATTGTCATTACGATTGCTATGCTTGGCTTTACGTGGATGGCTGTTGGCGGTTCAAAAGGCGGCATGGGTGCAGACATCGTTAATCAGCTTGCTGTTGCCGGTGCGGTCGTACTCGTAATAGTTACAGTATTTGTGGTGATCAAATATGTTCGTCAGATGCAAAATGATACGGCATCTGGTCAATTGGCAGATGAAAACTGGGATGGAATCGGTGAGTATACAAACGAACTGCCATTTGGCTGGGCTGTTACATTTTTACTCTCTATGATTTGGGGAATGTGGTATTTTATGATCGGTTATCCGGTCAATGCCTATTCACAGATCGGTGAATATAATGAAGCGGTACAGGCGCATGATGCACGGTTTTCAGCACAGTACGCAGATATCACCGGTGATCGTCTGATCGCGATGGGAGAATCTGTTTTTCTTGCTGAATGTAAAGTGTGCCATGGTCTTCAGGCAGACGGTATTGACGGTAAAGCGGCAGATTTGAATGTTCGTTTGGAAGAAAAAACGGTTAAGCATGTTGTACTAAATGGTTCAGGATCACTGGGCTATGCGGCACCGATGCCGGATCGCAACGGACTTTTTAACATGAATACCAACAACCTGATCACCGATGCAGAGATTGCAACGGTATCTAAGTATGTTGCTAACGGTATGAAAGGCGACGGTGCGGACACTTTTGCCGGTACCTGTGCAGCATGTCACGGTGCCGATGGCAAAGGGATGGCTTTTGTTGCTCCAAACGTTGCTGAATACACACCGGAATTGGTAAAACTTGTACTTGATCACGGTAAGAAAGGTGCTATCGGTGTTATGCCGGCATTTGATCGTCTTAATGACAAGCAAAAAGAGGCTGCTGGTGCCTATATCAGCAGCTTAAGCAAGTAAGGAGCGTTTGATGAGCCAAAATTGGACTAATTCTAATAGAAGTGTCTTTTGTAGACTTGATGGAATGCTGGGCGGGGTAATCGCAACAGTTTTGTTACTTAGTATACTTGCCGGTCTTACGATTTGGGGTATTAGTGCACAACAAAACAGTGCTGATAAATTTTATCAGATAGAAAATGAACAGGCTATCAGGATGAACAGTGTTGATAACACTAAACATCTTGACTGGTCTAAATAAGGAGACCCGGATGGATAAGATACTTTCATGGGGCATGGTTATTATGGCTGCATATACATTGTATGCTGTATTAACTCCTAACCACCTTTTCATCGGTTAACTGCTTGATAATCACACGAGGGCTCACGGCCCTCATCTTCACACTTATATTTTCCAGTACACTTTTTGCCGAATATCTTTATAAAGATGATGTCGTTCAGAATCCGGACCTTGATCAACAGATCAATGTAATAGGTAAGGAACTTTTTGAGAAAACAGGTATATCACTCTATTTGGTTATGGTACGTGATTTGGAAAATAATCAGAGTATTACTGATTTTGAAATAGATTTGATGGATCAAATGCAGGAACCGGCAGTTGTACTGACCCTGGTTGAACTTAAAAAACAGGTTGATATTCTTACCCGTCCAACGTCTTTATATAATGATTTTGACAAAAACAGGATATTGAGTCCCAACGCTACATTTATCGGTGCAGTCATCAGTTCAATCATGTTTGGACGAAGTTTTGATGATATCGTTGAAATTATGTCCAGCTATGGCGGAACAATCCTGCCGATTTTGGCTGAAAGAGCCAAAGGAAAAGACATTATTTCAAAGTATTCCGTGGCAATGTTTAACGGTTACAGTGATATAGCAGAAGAGATTGCAGAATCCAAAGGGGTGGAACTTAGCTCTGCCGCAGGTAGTGGAAGTAAAAACTTTATCCATGTTTTGCGTTTTGTATTTTACGGTATTATCCTATTTGCAGTCTTCAAATATCTACGTGGAAAATATTTACGCAGAAAGTTTTTAAAAAAGAGTTCGAATGAAAAAGAAACAGACGGCTAAACGTTGGCCTATCCTTATAGGTCTTTCCATATTTGCTATTTTCCTGGCATCGGTTGCTACCGTGATGGTTGCATTGGAACATCCGGTAGAGATGAGTGATCATAGTATGCAGGATTATCATCATTATGATGCCAATGCAAATCATTTCATCCATGCAAAAATTGAATTTAACAAGCGCTATGATATCGCATATGTCAGCGAAAATCTTGATCTAAACAGTGCAGTTGTTATGTACAAAGTAACAGATAAAGATGGTCGCAGTATTGATAATGCCAGGATCAATATCGTTATGACACGTCCCTCCGATAATCATACGGATATTATTTTGGAAAACCCGACAGTCAATGACGGAGTCTATACATTTGAAAAAGTGACACTTCCAAAAGAAGGGCGCTGGAATATAATGGCTAAAGTAGCGGTTGGAGATATGCAGCGTTACTATAATCTAAAAGCCGATACACGCTATTCTAATGTATTTGAGTACTGATTAATTTATTTTTGTCAGGTATGCATTCCACCTCGTAAGAGACTGGAATGAGTTAGAACTATCATAAATGTACGAGATGAATTCATGATGATTTCAACGACAATTTTGCCAACTTCTCGTTCTATCCGTGCAAAGATCCTTGCACTTCAAATTGAAAACAGATTTCTCCCCCGATTTATTACCATGAGTGAGTTTCTTCAGCGTGCTTTGTATGTCGAAAATTATGTCAGAGTTGATGATGACACACGTACGCTTATGCTTTTAGAGGCTGCCGATTTTAAGAACTTCTATGCGCTGAAGATTGAACGGAATTTTTTTACTTTTACGCAAAATGCATCATATCTATTTCGTTTTTTTGAGGAACTCTCCGGCGAACTCATTGAAATATCAAATCTTGATTTAGCCGATACTTATGGAGATTATGAAGAACATATCAATATTCTGCAAGAACTCTATAGACGATATGAAGTGGTCTGTGATGAAAAGAAAGTGATGGATCCTATTTTTCTACCGAAGCAATATCAATTGAACCGTGCATACATTAAGCGTCTCGAGAAGATTGAACTCAGCGTAGAGGGTTATCTCACCAATTTTGAAATGAAAGTTTTACAGGAGTGTGCCGAAATAATACCTGCTACACTCCATTTTGAGGCAAATCGCTTTAATAAAAAAATGCAGGATAAATTCAATGCATATGATATACCGATAGAAAAAAATAAAAAGCATAGTATTGATATAAAAAACAGAACATCCGTCATCGAAGTATTGAACTCTTCTGAAACTGAGATAGTATGCGAATCATTTGGTGAGCGTCTGCTGCAGGTGGCATTTGTTAAACAAAAAGTGTATGAATTTATAGCGTTAGGAATTAAGCCTGAACAGATTGCCGTCGTACTTCCGGATGAAAATTTTTCACGTCATCTACGTCGCTTTGACAGTGAAAATAACTTTAACTTTGCGATGGGATTTAGTCTGAACGAGAGTACGTTTGTAGAAAAGATTTCTGCAGTTATGAATTATTTGGACAATCAAAGTGTTGAAAACAGTGCACGGCTTAATCGCATCGGAGCGCAACTGACAGAGTATGTTGCACCGTTTTATAAAGCTGACATAGATACATGCAATTTTAACGATATCATTAACGCTTTTCTCGAAGAAGAGCCAAACAGTACAGTCAGAGAAATGATTATGGAAGAAATCTTCTATTTTGAAAAGATATTACCGTCTCTGACCGGTACAACACTTAAATCGGCACTCTATCTCTTTGTTAATCGTATCAAAGCTAAAAGTATTGATGATGTACGCGGAGGAAAGATTACCGTTCTTGGACTGCTTGAAACACGATCCGTGCACTATAAGGGTGTCATTGTAGTGGATTTCAATGAAAATATGGTTCCGCGAAAAAGTGAAAAGGATCTCTTTTTAAATTCCTCGACACGTCTGAAAGCGGGGCTGCCTGGTGCAC
>DAOWOG010000355.1 GCA_030642185.1 Helicobacteraceae bacterium
ACAAAGTATCCGCCATAGTTTGACGGACCGTATGAGCGTTTGACGATCTGGGGATATTTTGCTTTTTTGAGGTACTCATCACCCTCTTTTTCATCATAGAAGATTCCGGTTTTAGGTGCCTGAAGATCATACTTCTCACAGAAAAGACTGACATTCTCTTTGGACTTATTGGAAAACTGGGTCTCTATGGAAGGGACAAAGCGTACATTCGGAAGGGCCGCTGCTATCTCTTTAAAGGTCTCATAAGCCGTTGCCGGAATATTACCGACAAGCACATCGATATTTTTACGGCGTACTTCATTAATGAAACGGGTCTTGTCATTCTTCCAGTGGTAGGTGACGACCTCGATCTTATCGGGCCAGCCTTTGAAGTTGCTCTTATCGAAGAAACGAAGGACGTAGTCCATATACAGTAAGCCGAGTTTTGGGAGTGGTTTTTTGTGTGCCATTTACAGGATACCTTGAAAATATTTTCGGAATTATATTTATATTTTCTTTAATATATTTTAATTTTTGTATATTTTTACTTTAAAATAAATATTTGTTACGATCAGGATACAAATAAATAACATTTTACTCTTTAGAGGGGGCCTTTATTACTACATCTTGCCAATCTGCTTATGCTACAATTTCATATGCGATATATCATTTGTGCCTTTAACGGTGAAGCCCGTCCTTTTATTGATCATTTTAAACTCAAACGTATCCATGATCTCCCCTATCCGCTTTATCAAAATGAGAACACCCTTCTAATTATCACACAAATGGGTTATGAAAATGCCTTGATGGCAACCAATACCTTGATGGGGTACCGACCGCCGAAAGGTGAAGACATTCTTATCAATATCGGAGTCTGCGCAGCACCAAAAAGCTATGTAATCGGTGAGCTGCTTATCATTCATAAGATCAACTACAAAACAGATTCATACTATCCTGATATATTATTTCAGCACAACTTTAAAGAGAGTGATCTGCTCAGTGTCGACACTATACAGAGTAGCATGCACAATCTGCCGGTTGATATGGAGGCACATGCAATTTTCAGCTCGGCCCCGCATTTTATGCAGACGCATCAGATGCTCTTTATCAAAATCGTCTCGGACCATTTTGAGCCGAAAAATGTTAAATACAAAGAATTGACACAGTCCATCCGCAAGCGTGTTCCTGACATCGAAACGCTCATCGCCAAAGCAGAAGCTTTTTGTCGTTAGCTATTATTATTCGACACTTTGTTATACTGATGGGAAAAGAGGTTCTCCATGACAAAACCGCTTGCTGTTGTTACCGGTGCACGTTCAGGAATCGGAAAGGCAATTGCGCTGAGACTCCTGCAGCTTGGTTATGGAGTTATCGGTATAAGCCGTACAATCACCGATAAAACGATTGATCATCCCGATTTTCGTGCTATTCGCTGTGATTTGAGCCGGCCGGATCAGATCGAACGACAGTGCGGTGACGCGTTAAAGAGCAGTGGCGTCCATCTGCTTGTCAATGCCGCCGGTTTTGGCCGTTTTGAACCTCATGAAGAGCTTGACGGCCTTACGATACAGTCCATGACCGACGTCAACCTCACTTCACCTATGATCCTCTCCAATCTGCTGTTACGTACACTCAAGCGCAATGAAGGAACCATCATTAATATAACTTCGATCGAAGCGGTACGCTCTTCAAAGTTTTCGGCGCTCTACTCTGCCACAAAAGCGGGGCTGCGTGCCTTTGGACACGCCCTGTTTGAAGAGGTCCGCAAAAGCGGGGTCAATGTCGTCACCCTCAACCCGGATATGACAGATACAGATTTTTTCAAACCGCTGCGCTTTGGCGTTTCTGACAAAGAGGACAGCCGTCTGATCAGTGAAGATATAGCTGATGCTGTTGAGCAGGTACTTACCATGCGTAAAGGCGCATCGATCACAGAGATAACGATTCGCCCGCAGCGTTTTGGCATCACTAAAAAATAGAGAAATAATATGTATCCACTTTTTGCCCGTAAACCTGAATCTGGTCTTTTTGATGCCCTTTCCAAAGCAGATGAGCAAAGTGTTACCTTACTGGAACAGAAGGTTGCAGAGCACCTCGACCGCAGCCATGTTGTCGCCTTTAACTCACCTGCTTCTGCCACACTTGCAGCTTACAGTGTCATTGGACTGAAGCCTCAAGATGAGATCATTCTCTCACCCATCGCCCCTTTGGGTGAGTACAATGCTGCCGCTTTATTAAATATACCAATTCGCTACTGTGACATAAAACTTGATGGAACACTTCATGAAAAAGAGCTGACAAGAACCATTACACCTCAGACCAAAGCGCTGATACTCTTTCATTATGCAGGTATATGTGCGATGGAACCGATCTCTCTTACGGCGCGACAGCATAATCTTACTATCATCGAAGATGCAACTGAAACTTTAAAACCGAAAACACCTGACGCAGACATCCTTATCTACAGCCTGCAAAGCGTCATGCCTGATATCACAGAAAAAACCGGTTTTGTAGCCTGTAATGATCCCGGTCTGGCCAAGGCACTCAAAGACTTTCGAGACGGAGGACGTATCCAAAAAGCAGTCTGGAACTTTGAGGTAACATCATTAGGATATGATTCCGCCCTTTCACCGCTTAGTGCAGCAGCGGCACTGTATCAACTGGAAAATCTCGACACAATCATCA
>DAOWOG010000030.1 GCA_030642185.1 Helicobacteraceae bacterium
ATAATATATTTTTGCATTAACTATGCTGTTTTTTGAAGTGTGTACCGGTTTCCCATCATCTGTGCAGAAAACGCCAGGCAGCTTTGTATATCTTCCGCTGTGAGCGTGGGGTAGTGTTGCAATATCTCCTCTTGAGTGTCACCGGCAGAGAGAAATTCTAAAATTGTTTGAACCGTAATTCTCTGGCCTCTTATCGTAGGTCTGCCATTACATAGATCAGGGTCAACAGTAATAGCACCATTAAAGTACGCTAGTGTTTCTGTCTGCATTGATTCCTCTCTTTGAACAATTATGTATTATTGTATCATAAATCCTGAAAAAGAGGTCTGGCCATATTACTCTTTTTATCGAGATAAAAGAGGAGGAAAAGATGTCAGGTGACCAATATTAAAAAGCAAAAGTTTTTTGAGTTTTAATGTTTATCAGACGTGCTTGGTCTGCAGCGTTTTTTTGTTCGGTTGAAACCGAACCTACGGGTTATTCATGCACATCTTATTGAAAACTATCGCGGAAGCCCCTGCATTCCGCCGCCCTGCATGCCGCCCATCATTCTTTGCAGGTCTTTCATACCGTTCTTTCCAGAGAATTTTTTAGCCATTTTGGCCGCATTTTTAAACTGTTTCAAAACTCGGTTGACATCCATCTGTTCCATACCGCACCCTTTGGCGATCCGCTGTTTCCGGCTGTTGTTCAGCAGATCCGGATTTTCACGCTCTTTGGGTGTCATGGAGCCGACCATCGCTTTGATCTGCTTTATCTCCTGCGAATTGTCAAGGTCCAGATCTTTCAGCGCTTTGGACATATCGCCCATACCCGGGATCATCCCGATAAGCGACTTCATGCTTCCCATCTTCTTCATACTCTCCATCTGCTCGAGAAAGTCATTAAAGTTAAACTTGCCTTTTTTGATCTTTTGGGTCAGCTTTTTAGCCTGTTTTTCATCAATGACATTGGCAGTTCTCTCAGCCAGACCTTCGATATCACCAAGACCCATCAGACGATTGACGATACGATCCGGCAGAAAAACCTCAAGGTCTTCCATCTTTTCGCCGGCACCGATAAAGCGAAGCGGAACCTGAACCTGAGAGGCGATTCCGAGTGCAACGCCGCCTTTGGAATCACCGTCGTATTTACTTAAAATGACCCCGTCTATCCCAATTTTTTCCTGGAAAGTCGCCGCCGTACGTACCGCATCCTGTCCCGTCATTGAATCCGCAACATAAAAGATCTCATTAGGCTTAGCTGCTTCGCGTACCTCTTTAAGTTCACCCATCAGCTCTTCATCGATCGCCAAACGTCCGGCGGTATCGATCAATACGACATCATAGAGTGAGTTTTTCGCACTGGCCAATGCTGCTGTAACAACCTCGACCGGAGACTTCGCCTCATCATCGGCATACAGATCGACTTCAATCGCTGCTGTCACCTGACGAAGCTGTTCCACCGCTGCAAGACGCTGAAGATCCGCTGCAACTACGAGGACTTTCTTTTTCTTCTGCTGTTTAAGATACAGCGCCAATTTCCCGGTTGTTGTCGTTTTACCCGAGCCCTGAAGACCCGTCATCAAAATAACGGTCGGCGGGTTGGCAGCAAAAACAAAACCCTGATTGCCTTTGACATCCAGCAGTCCATGAAGGCTCTGACGCATTGCATCAAGAAACTGGTCTTTTCCGATACCGGCAGCTTTGGTCTGCGTCTCTACGGCAATGATCAGTTCTTTGACAACCTTGTGGTTGACATCTGCTTTAAGAAGCGACTTTTTCAGCTCCAGCAGCGCCTTTTTTAGCGCCTTTTCATCATCATGAAAACGTATCTTCTTTATCGCCGATGTAAACGAATCCGTCAGTGTATCAAACACATGCTCTCCTGAGACAATATACTCTTCTTGCACCATCACGGGCATAAAAAGTGGCGAATTATAGCAAAGCGTTACTTTAAGTAATCTTTAAGGCTGTTTTAAGTCATCTGTCCCTGTATGCTGAATGTCATCAGTTCATCTGCTGAAACAGGAGGGCTGAAGAGGAACCCCTGCCCATAATCACAGCCATATTCGCGTAATGCTTCTTCCTGTTTTTCCGTCTCAATTCCCTCAGCCACGACACTATAACCCAAACTTTTTGCAAGGGCCATGATGGCTTGGGCGATCTTGACATCATTCTCATCATCCGGAATACCGTCGACAAAGGATTTATCCACTTTAATAGTATCGATCGGGATCTGTTTCAGGTAACTCATCGAAGAGTAACCGGTTCCGAAATCATCAATGGCGATCTTCAGTCCAAGATTCCGCAGGTCACGCAGTGCATTTTGATTGCTGGAAGTGAATTCCATAAAATAACTTTCCGTAATCTCTATCTCTATACACTGTGGATCTATACCGGTTTTATCAATAATTTTTTTAAATCTGTCTACCAGGTTTTTCTGCCTAAACTGCACGGTAGAGAGATTGACAGATATCAATTCAAGTTCCAAACCGGCACTCTGCCACTGCATAAATGTTCGGCAGGCCTCCTCGAAAACAAAATCACCAATACTGAAAATCATGCCGATATCTTCAGCCACCGGGATAAAATCTGCCGGTGACACCTGACCAAGCGTGCTATTATTCCAGCGAAGCAGCGCTTCGGCTCCGATGATTTTTTTACTTTTGAGATCATATTGCGGTTGATAAACAACAAATAGTTCATTATTCTCTATCGCGTGGCGCAGAGCCTGCTCCATCTCCAGACGGTACTCAACATCAACCGAGAGCTTCACTGTATAGTACTGATATCGGTTTTTGCCAAGCTCTTTTGCATGATACATTGCACTGTCTGCATGTTTGACAATTGTATTGCGGTCCATCCCGTCATTCGGATAGATAGCAATACCGATACTTGCCGAGGTATTGAGTGTATACGCATCTACTTCGATAGGTTCTTTAACAGCAGCAAGGATCTTTTCACTGACATACGCGGCATCATGCTCATGTTCGAGTGATTCAAGTACAACAACAAACTCATCACCGCCCAACCTTGCCAGCATATCGGCATCACGCAAAACCGCTCTGATCCGGCCGGAAACACGTTTGAGCAACTCATCTCCGATATGATGGCCAAGCGTATCATTGATCACTTTAAAACGGTCCAGATCAATAAAAAGCAGTGCAAATTTCGTACTGTTTCGTGTTGCCAGCTTCAAGGCATGATCAAGATACTCCTCGAAATTGATACGGTTCGGAAGGAGAGTCAAGCTGTCATGATAGGCGAGAAAATCGGCCTTTTCCTGTGTTTTAACGATCTCCTGCAAATTGGTATGGATAGAGATATAGTTGCTCACTTCTCCCTGTTCATCTTTGACGGCCGTGATACTCAGCCAAATCGGAATAAGGTCGCCGGATCGGGTACGATCAAAGATCTTTCCTTTCCACACTCCTTCTTTAACGACATGTTCCCACATAGTTTTATAAAAAATTTCATCCTGTTTACCGGACTGCAAAAAGGCCGGGGTCTGGCCAACGATCTCATTTTCCCGGTATCCTGTCATCACTTCAAAAGCTTTGTTGGCAGAGATGATGAGGCCTTCTTTATCGGTAATTAAAATCCCCTCCTCGGTATTTTCAAAAACCGTAGCAGACTGTTGGAGCTTCTTTTTCTGCTCGACATAATCAGAGATATCAAGTTTAATGGCCAGGTAGTTAATCAACTTTTTGTTAACAAAAACCGGGACGATGGAGGCTTTTTCATAAAAAAGAGAACCGTCTTTTCGTTTGTTGATAAATTCGCCTTCCCATTTTTCTCCCCGATCCAATACTTTGTTCATTTCATCATAATAGCTCTGCTCAATGATATCAGACTTGAGAATTCTCGGATTTTCACCTAGCACTTCATCTTTGCTATAACCGGTATCTTTCTCAAAAACATCATTGACATAGATGATTTTACGATCAAGGTCGGTCATCACAACAGAGTTATCGCTGTGTTCAACTGCAAATTTGAAGGCAGAGAGTTCAAGTGTCGTTTTTTTTGAACGTATATAGGTGAGGATCAGTACAATTAAAATAATAAATGATGCCAGAAAAAAGAGCAGGGTAATCATTTTCTGCTGAAAAAGATAAGCGTCGTATTGGTCTCTGAGCAGTTTTTCAAATTGAACAAGGGCATGATAAAGTTGAAGGTTTTTTACCGTTTCGATAGGGGTCTGAATCTCTTTAAAGCTTTCTATCAGCATTCGGGTAGGCCGATCAAAGTAGATGATGTTTTTCAAATGTTGATCTTCACCGTACTTTCGAATGATTTCAAGATCCCGGTGAAGTTTTTCAGAACTGCTTATGATATTGGTAAACAACTGTACGGTACCAAACAATGTATTGTCAACAATTCTTTGTAGCTCATCAGGTACTTTTGGATTAGTTGCAATCGTATGGTGCAGATCAAAGAGATAATGCAGGGAGTTGAGTGTTCGTGAATTAATAGATTTAAAATATTCGATCAGCTCATATTTCTTTAAAAAAAGTGCATTGATCTGACGCAGAGTCGGATCAAATTCACTGCCAAATTCCTCAGTAAGCCGACTTTGCTGCAAAAAAAGCAGATTCGTCTCAAATGCCTTTGTCTGTCGGGAAATAATATCATAATTGATATGGCTGAACTTTTGAAGTATAAAACTGTCAAACTCTTTGTCCAGAATAAGAAGTTTTTGAATCTTCTCCTGATAAGTATTGTAGTTTTTGGCATCCTGATCAATGGTAAGCAGATAGAAAAACAGCATACCAAGCAAAACGATAAATCCGATCATCAGCATGATGATGTGATCAATTTTTTTCATTGATCACTCACTGCTTCACGATATCGGGTATTTCACCGTTCAAAGTATGTAAAAATGCGACGATCTTGCGGATCTCTTCCTCACTGATACTGCGCCCGAGCTGGTAATGTGCCATAAATTCAACCGCTTCCGTCAGGCTCTCTGTCCGTCCGTCATGAAAATAGGGTGCCGTACGGGCAACGTTTCGCAACGAAGGAACTTTAAAATAGAATTTGTCACGCACATTTCCGGTGACATTGTAGCGGCCAAGATCAGCGCTTTTGGCATCTTCCATCACCCCGAATTTATTATAGAGGTTTCCTCCGACATTAACACCGTGGTGACAGGCAATGCATCCTTTTGATTCAAAAAGGTCATACCCCTCCTTCTCATCCTCTGTGATCGCTTTTTTATCACCGCGAAGATAACGGTCAAAAGGGGCGTTTGGCGTAATCAGTGCCTTCTCATACTCGGCAATCGCATCAACAATATTCTTTTTTGTAATTCCATCATCATATATCTTTTCAAACACCTCTTTATAATATGTGTTTTGCAATGTTTTGATCAGATTTGGAAAGGTATTTCCCATCTCAACCGGATTTTCAATAGGCCCTATGGCCTGCTCCCGTAGATCTGCCGCCCGGCCGTCCCAAAACTGACGAAAGTTATAAACGGCGTTATAAACTGTCGGAGAGTTGATAATCCCCTCCTGTCCCTTGATTCCAAATGAAAATTTCAGATTATCATCACCGCCGTCTTTAAGATGATGGCAGGAGGCGCAGGAGATTGTATTGTCTTTGGAGAGAATCGGATCGAAAAAAAGTTTTTTGCCCAGCAGTACTTTTTGATGGTCCAGTTTCACCGATTGCGGTAAAGGCTGAATGGGTTGTGCAAAGCTGTTTTCATGCAATAAAAAGATCCATAAAGCGAACAGCAGCAGATATCGCATAAAATACTCCGGAAGAATTTTTCAGAAGTTTTATATTAACATAATTTATTATGATAAGTGTTTACTCTTTATTGTCTATCTAAATATCTGTACAACGCGTTGAGAGACTCAGACACATTACTCCGAAAAGTGTCTGAAAACTTTCGGTTCAGGCGCTTCGAATGTTTTTCCCAAAAGCGTTACCTTTTTAGCATGCAGCATAACCCTCTGAGCTCGGTGTCCGCCGTAAAGCTCATCACCGACGATCGGAAAATTGATAGAACGCAAATGGGTACGGATCTGATGGGTGCGGCCTTCATGGATAATAATTTTAACCTTGGACTTTTTACCGGACACTTCCAGAGGATAAACTTCACTGCGTGCCGGTTTGCCTTGCTGTGAAACTTTTGAATATGCTTTGTTGTGTCGTTTCTCTGTCACAATAGGTTTATCGATCATCACTTCATCAATGAAAACCCCTTCAACCCAGGCAACGTACTCTTTATAGACCTCATCCTGACTGAATGCCTGAATCGCCTTAAGACGAAACTCCTCATTTTTCACCAGGATCAGGACCCCGCTCGTTTCACGATCAAGGCGATGCAGCAGCCTGGCACCTTTAAACTGACGTTCGATCTCATCCGAATTCAAGAAGGCGGGTTTATCGACAACGATCAGATCATCATTTTCGAAAATGGGTCTGATCTTCTCAATTCGCTGCACCTTGAACTCTGTTTTGACAGAGAGTTCTCCGCGGGCAATCATCACTTTTTTATTGCCGACATAGACCAGTCCGCGATCAATCATCGACTTGGCCTGTCCATTGGAAATACCTTCCTGTGCCGCTACCAGCTTATAGGCTTTTTCCACTTCTCCGGACGATTTTCCTCCCGAATAAGACGACTGTGTGTCTGCTTCATACTGTTCACGGATTGCCGCGTTGGCAGATAGTTTCTTTTTGTAAACTTTTTTCTTTTCGTCACGCTTGGCGTCGGCTTTGGCATAAGCTTTTGCTTTTACCCGCTCTTTGGCAACACTGCGCTTTCGGGCTGCTCTTTTTACCGCAGCCTCTTTTTTATCACTCGCCATTTAATACCTCGCAATCGCTAAATTTTATTCTGAATCTGTCAAATAGGATACAACACGTTCCAGATCAATCTTTTCATCGACATATGCTCCGGGCATATGCTCTGCTTTTTCTAAAGCGTCTGCAATGGCGTCCGCCTCGACTTCCTGAACATTATGAACATATTTAAAAAGTTCCTGCTGCATAAAAGCATGTTTTCCGGTAATGATTTTACAGCCGAAATACGCCGGTTCCAAAGGATTGTGTCCGCCGACATCCTCTTTGAATGCACCGCCGAGAACGGCGATATCACTGATGGCATAGATGTTATTCAACTCGCCCATCGCATCGATCAGGACCACATCCGCTTCAAAAGTTTGCTGTTCACTCCAGCGCGATAGCGTCAATGCAGCGCAACGCGCTCTTATCAGCTCCCACACCGCATCAAACCGCTCCGGATGACGGGGTACGACAATCAATCTGGAAGCTCTGCTGTCACGATGTGCCAAAAAAGCATCGATAATCGTCTCTTCTTCACCTTCATGCGTACTTGCAGCCACGATCACTTCGCCGGCGGGTTTTTCATACAGATGCGTTGTCTTGATCTCCTGGGCCAGCTTGATATTGCCGATCACTTCAATGTTGGCTGCACCCAGCGTTTCAAAACGTTTTTTATCTGCTTCACTTTGACAGAATACTTTGTCCACCTGTTTAAACAGACGCCGATAAAACCAGCCAAAACGTCTGTATTTTGGAAAACTCCGCTCAGTCATACGGGCATTAAGCAAGACCACTTTTGCCCCTTTTGCACGGGCAACCGTAAACAGAAGATACCAGAACTCCGCTTCAAGTACCACCAAAAAAGGCTGCGGCCTAATCCACAGGGGTAAAAAAAGTTCATACGGAAGATAGCGTACATCTGCTCTATACTTCTTCGCTTCGTTTTGACCGGTATGGGTGATGGTCGTAATGTTGATCTGACGATCACCAAGACGCTTGAGAATCGGACCGAGCGCCCGGGTTTCGCCAAGTGAGCAGGCATGGAACCATATCCCTTTTTTATCAAATGACGGCGTGTTTTTCAAAAAAAACCGGGAAGGAACTGATTCACTGTATTTGGATTTAAACGAGAGCCAAAAAAGCAGCGGAAGCGCCAGCAGATAAAGAAGAGCGCTTAAGAAGGTGTAAAAAAGCGTAAAAGGCTTCACGCCTCCTGTGTTTCCTCTTCTGTTTCCATATACAGAATACGCCCGCAGTGCGGACAGTTTGTAATCTCTTCGCCTTTAATCACTTCGGAATAGATTTTATCACTGATCACCATATAACAGCCCATACAGGCCTGGTGTCTAACCGGTACCGCAGTGGTATTCTTTGCCCAGCGGCGAATTTTCTGGTAAAAAGAAAGTCCTTTCTGGTTCATCTTCGAGATCAGTTCCTGTTTTTGGGTAAACACTTTTTGACGTTCTTTGTCAATCTCGGCCAGTTTCGCATCAACCTCTTTTTTGACAGAGACGAGATTGCTCTCCAGCTCCTCCATCTGTCCCTGGAGTTCATCCACTTTTTCCTGCTTGGAGTTGATCACTTTTTCAAGACGTTCGATCTCTTCGTTGGCAAATGTAACCTGTTCTTTGGCAATTTCCTCTTCGAGCTGAAGTGATTTCATTTCACGTTCAGTCTTGATATCAGCACTTTTTCTGCTATTCTCTTCAAGTTTGGCAGAAAGTTCAGCAAGATGAAGTTCATTCTTCTGTTTTTTCAACTGCTCATCTTTAATCTCACCACTATAGGCCGCTACCTCATTGTCAAGGTTCTCTTTTTTTGCCACTGCTGTTTCATACTTATGATTTGCAGCATCTATCTGCGGTTCAAATGCATCGATCTCTTTGTCTACTTTTGAAAGATCAATCAGCTGTTGAAGGTGTTTATTCAATGGATTTCCTTTAGAAGGTTCCCTATGCTATATAAGTAAAAGGGTTTTTTGATGATGAAATTATAACCGTTAATCCTAAATTTTTCAAATATACCTCTAAAATCTCTCCAAAATAGCGTTCGCTTTCAAAGTGGCCGATATCGATCATCGACAAACC
>DAOWOG010000331.1 GCA_030642185.1 Helicobacteraceae bacterium
ATCTGTACCGGTGTCAAGGGCAGTTGGTGAAAACCCAAGACAATAGCGGCAAGGATAATCAGTGCCTCACCGCCATTGGTAGGCAGAATGAATAAAATGGCCTTTTTGAGGTTGTCATAAACGGTACGACCCTCTTCGACAGCATGGGTGATGGAGGCAAAATTATCATCAGCCAACACCATTTCGGCCGCTTCTTTGGCCGCTTCTGTTCCGTTATGTCCCATAGCAGTACCGACATCGGCACGTTTCAGCGCCGGTGCATCATTCACACCGTCACCCGTCATCGCTACGATCAGATCCTGCTCCTGTAACAGTCTTACCAAACGCAGCTTGTGTTCAGGATTGACTCGTGCATACACATCAACATCGTTCACACGTTTTCGCAAAGCATCTTCACTCATCAACTCAAGTTCTTCTCCGGTAAGCACCTCATCGGTATTGACAAGATGGAGCTGCCGGGCAATGGCAAGCGCAGTGGCACCATGATCGCCGGTAATCATCTTCACCCGGATACCTGCCCCCTTACAAATCTGAACCGCCTCAATGGCTTCTTCACGGGGCGGATCGATCAAGCCAAACATGCCCAGCATAATCAGGTCGTTCTCTACATCACCAAATGTCAGTTCTGTTTGTTTATTGCTTATGGGCTTGAGTGCAATTGCCAGTACGCGCTGACCCTGCTGTGCCAATTCTTCAATACGCTCCAGCCAGTAGGCTTTATTTAAAGGGTGATCGCCATCAAGCGTTCTTTGAAGAGCACACATCTCTACGATACGTTCAGGTGCTCCCTTCACAAAGATGAAGGCTTTAGTGGTATGACTGTGGTGAAGCGTTGCCATAAAACGGTGTTCGGACTCAAAAGGAATGAGATCGGTACGCGGGTACTGCTTTGCTTCCGCCTCTATATCCAGTCCGGCTTTTAAGCCCGCCACCAGCAGAGCTCCCTCCATCGGATCACCATTGACAAGCCATTGGCTGTTTTTTTGTTCCAGTGATGCATCATTGCAGAGCACAGCAGCGCGCGTGATCTCTTGAATAAGATGCTCTTCTTCAGAAGGTAGTTCTTTTTCAAATAATGAAATGGTGCCATGAGGGTCATAGCCCGTACCGGATACTTCAAACAGCTTCTCAAAGGTTGCAATTGTACGCACGGTCATTTCATTACGGGTCAGGGTACCTGTTTTATCTGAGCAGATGACAGATACCGCCCCCAGAGTCTCAACGGCGGGCAACTTGCGGATAATCGCATTTCGCCGGGCCATTCGCTGTACACCGATCGCCAGTGTAATGGTCATAATGGCAGGCAGTCCTTCGGGAATTGCAGCTACTGCAAGACTGACAGCGGCAAGGAACATCTCAGCAGCAGCATAATTGCGAACGAGCGAGCCGAATGCAAAGGTGATTATGGCAATACCCAAAATGGCAGCTGTCAGCCAACGGCCGAACTGAGCCATTTGACGCAAGAGAGGAGTTGTCACTGGTTCTACTTCCGATACCAGCGTACTGATACGGCCGATCTCCGTTTGTGCACCCGTTTCCACCACCACTCCGCTGCCTTGACCATGGGTAACAAGCGTACCGGAATAAGCTATACATCGGCGATCACCGATGACGCTTTCTTTCGCGACAGGATCAGTGATCTTTTCGACCGCCATCGACTCACCGGTGAGTACCGACTCCTGAATTTGAAGCCCTTTGACACGAAACAGACGCAGGTCTGCCGGTACCTTGTCGCCTGATTGCAGCAAGACGATATCACCTGGTACCAACGCTTCTGCCTGAATCGTTACTTGTCGGCCGTTTCGCATCACCATGGCATTGAGAGAGAGCATCTTCCGTATGGCTTTCAAAGCATTCTCGGCTTTACCCTCCTGAATAAATCCGATCACTGCATTGAGAAAAACCACGCCAAGGATCACACTGGCATCCACCCAGTGCCCCAACACGGCTGTGACAACGCTCGCCGCAATCAGCACATAGATCAGTACATTATGGAATTGGTATAAAAAACGTACCAACGGACCACGCATTTTTGGCTCGGGAAGCTGATTTGGTCCATGTTTGGCAAGTCTGCTGTCTGCTTCTTTTTTTGATAGTCCTTCCGGTGACGTTTCGAGTGATTTGAAAGCTGTTTCCGCACTTTCAGTATGCCAATTCTTTAATGTTGTAACCGGTCTATCTGATTGAGTATTCATGGAAAACCTTGTACTTATCTTCTAAATCATGTCACGATTCAATAAAGAATTCTTTTTTGTTTTCAATATTTGTAATGTATAAATTATATCACAGATTTTAGGGTGTGGCTTGGTTTGTATAAATCAGTTTGAGGCTGGAAACAGCCCCTTGTTGTCAGTGCAGGAATAAACTTCTAAACGGCTTGCAGCGCTTTTAACTTTTTATCCGTAAAGAAAGTGCCAAACGGGACTAAAGAGGCAATAAACAGAAGTGAGTTGAACTTGAATGACCATTTATGTTTTTGCGCTGCTGCGAGGAGAAGCATGATAAAGAGTATAAACAACACACCATGGGTCATGCCCACTATTTTAACCGGAACGGGATTTTCATACAGATACTTCAGCGGCATTGCAATAAAAAGCAGTACCAGATAGGAGATCCCCTCGATAAAGCCTATGATCCTGAATTGTCCTATGGTCGTTTTTGTCATGATGTCTCCAGATTTTTTTAGTATTTTACAAGAGCATTCTTATAAAGGCTGTAATATATAAATGCTCTTTATAAATATTATAAGAATTTAAATTTTATCAAGTTTCTTTGTATCATAGGAGTCTGTCGGATTAGACTGCTGAATTTAGCACCGCGCTCGATAGGTAATCCGTACAGA
>DAOWOG010000239.1 GCA_030642185.1 Helicobacteraceae bacterium
AACGATCAAAGATCTTCATAAAGACGCTTATTAAAAAGGGTTTTTAGAGGTTCCCATAAACTGCTAATAATTATTACAGCGGGCTTCTATCTCTGAAGCTGTTTTGGCAATATCTTTACTTAAATTGGTGCATCCCTCTGCGGTTACTAAAATATTATCTTCGATACGGATTCCAATACCTCGATACTCCTGCGGCACGTTCAAATCATCTTTACGAATATAAATACCCGGTTCTACCGTCAGTACCATGCCGGGTTGAAATGTGATCTCATCACCCCTATCGTCAACATAAGGCAAAGGGTCATGGACATCCAGTCCCATCCAATGACCGATACCGTGAGGAAAATATTTTTTATGCGCTTTTTCTTCTATCAGCTTCGTTTTCTCTCCGTGTAAAATCCCAAACAAGATCATTCCTTCGCACAGCAGCGTTTCCGCCAACTCCTGTAATCTGTTTTTTGTCATACCCGGTGCAATTGCCTCAATCACTTTAAGCTGTACAGCCAATACCATTTCATACAGTTCTTTCTGTGGCTTTGTAAATCTGCCGTTCACAGGGAATGTACGGGTAATATCACTGGCATACATCTGAAATTCGCATCCGGCATCGATCAATACCAGGTCGCCGTCTTTCAACGACTGGTCATTTTTGATGTAATGCAGCGTATTGGCACTGTTACCGCCGGCAACGATCGTCGTATAAGATTCACTATCAGCACCATTTTTAAGAAAGTGGTACTCATACTCCGCCTGCAGAGCATATTCCATCATGTTTGCTTCACACTGTGCCATCGCCTGATGATGTGCCTCTTTCGTAATAGCAAGCGCCTTTTTAATCAATACGATCTCTTCATCATCTTTTAGCAAACGCATTTGCTGTGTTAACACTGTTATATCTTTAAACTCTCTTGGTGAACGTTTAACGCCACGACTGTGCATTAAGTCTGCTGCAATCTGTTTAACCTTCGTATAGTGTTCATCTTCACGAAAAAGTTCCAAAAAAAGCGTATTATGCTCTTTTAAAATCTCTTTCATCTGCACTTCAAACACATCAATGCTGTAGACCTCATCAACCTGAAAATGTTCTTTGGCTGCTTCAACACCTAAACGTACTCCGCTCCAGAGTTCCATCTCCTCGTTTTTGCTCTGCACAAAAAGAATTGTTTTACTTTTTTGAGCTTCTTTAACAATACACAATAACGCATTGTCTTCCTCAAAACCGCAAAGATAGTAAAAGTCGCTGTTTTGACGGTAAGGGTGTTCAGTATCATTACTGCGGATCTTTTGAGAAGCAGCCGCAATAACTGAAACCCCCTCTTTCATCAATACAGCAAGTTTTTGGCGCCGTCTCGCATAGTTTTCCTCATTCATCGTTTTTTCCAGACACTCATCTGCGAAATCGTATGCTGAAATTTACGCGGTGTCTCACGTATCACAAACGGGATATCAACGGTATCAACCAGATCAAACCATGGGCCAAGTATTATTTGAAGCGTATCAAGGGTATGCACTTCATTGCCGGATTTATCCTTATAACCGCCCAGCCACAACGCTTTGGCCGTATACGTTTCCATCCAGGTATAGGGTGATGTCAAAATCAGCGTACCGCCCGCATTAATCCGCTGATGCATATCTTCGAGAAATAATCGCGGTTCATATAGACGGTCAATCAGATTGGTTGCCATCACGAGATCGTAGCCTTGAAAATGCGTCTTGAGGTTACAGGCGTCCCCTTGCCAAAAGGATACATTATTTCTTGTTCCATCCAAATCATATTCTTTCAGGAGATGCGCTTGCAGCGATATCAAATCTCCTTCTTCAGCACGTTGATAACGAATCTTCCCGCGCTGCTGCATCTGTACCCCCACCTGAATAAAACGGGCAGAAAAATCGATACCCACGACCTCGTCAAAGACCCTTGCAAGCTCAAATGTTGCACGTCCTGTCGCACATCCAAGGTCCAACGCTGATCGCTGTTCTGTATCCTTCGTATATTCGATGGCAAATTCGGCACATTTTTGTGCAAAATTTCGTACGCCAAAGTGTTCCTGACCATACTGAAATTCACAGTACTGCGCAACGAGCTCATCACTCTCATACACATTATCATCGTGCATGTCCACAGGATCGGCTTCGATATAGCGAAACCCCGCATGCTGATAAAAATGGCGCCGAAAGGCGTAACGGGAGTGTTTCATCAACTCGTTACCCGTACTGATCCATGATCCGCCTTTCAACAGGTTGTGTTTACCATCAAATGTCGGCATCGAAAAATCATCATAGACAGGATGCGGTTCAAATCCTTTAAAGCCGTCGATAGGTGTCTGTGTCCACTGCCACACATTGCCGACCACATCAAAAAGATCACCCATTGCAAACTTGTCTACGCGACAGGAAGAAGCTGTATGACGCAAATTAATATTTGCCTTGGCATCATCAAAATCGGGAACATCTAAAATAGTGCTGCGTTCATACAGTAAATACCACTCCGCTTCCGTAGGCAATCTAAAATGCCTACCCTCTTTCATACTTTTCCATCTGCAAAACGCTTCCGCTTCAAGAACATTCACATCTACCGGCCAATTCATCGGCATATCGATCTCTCGGCTTAAAGTACGGTACTTATAAAGGTCATCCTTCTGACCTATCCAGAAAACAGGGTGTTTTGGCTTTTTAATCTCCAAAAACTTCAACCCCTCTTCATCCCAAAAAGCACTGTTCTCATAGCCGCCATCGTTGACAAACTCCATAAATTCACCATTGCTCGTCAGATATGCAGCTGCTTTAAAGGCCTCGATATCATGTGTGGCATGGCCATACTCATTATCCCAGCCATAGAGACGGTGATCTCTTTCCTTGCCCAGCTCAACTTTCCCTGATGCAATCTCAATCATTTGATTTCTCGGGGCGGGACCAGCCTCCTCGCAAATCGGAAATTCCGGACTCTCCGCTATAAATTTCATCGGCATCTGACGATGCAATACGCTTGATGTCTCAATGTGAATACGTTCATGCTCAATTCCCATCAGAATAATCCACCACGGACTCTTTTCGGTGATCGGTAATGTCAATGGCAAAGCAGTGATCAAATCATCCATCAATTGACGTACACTGTTACGATATTTGCGTACCAGTTCGACTTCTGGCCATCGATAGTTCTCCCCATCCATGTCATCCCAGCTCATCTCATCGACGCCGATTGCAAACATCGATTCAAACTCCGGATTAATTCGCTGAGTTATGACTTTGCCCAGGATCAGTTTATTGATAAAAAAAGTCGCTGTATGGCCAAAATAGAAGATCATCGGATGGCGGGTAGGTTCAGACTTGCGGTAGAAAACCGTATCATCTTTCAGGACATCAAATACTTTTTCGAAGATATCATAGGAGTTGTGAAAATAGGCACGTATCTCTTCACGCTTTTGATCAGGGTTGTCACCCGTCAATGTAGGAGGAAGAAGGTGATGCATGGGAAATCCTTATGATTTTGGATAACCGATATTGTAACCAATTCACCATCAATACGTTATAATTCAAAGATGCAAAGTTCTCTTCTTTCTTCATTTAGTACGATACGTCACATATTTACAACACGCCATGGCGGCGTAAGCA
>DAOWOG010000186.1 GCA_030642185.1 Helicobacteraceae bacterium
ATAAGTCTGATGAGAGTGACGCTCAGTCTGGGTCCTTAAACTCATAATAATATCCACGTTATCAACAATGTCTTCTAAATAATAGGTGGAGGGAAGATCGGTTTCAGGCATAAATTGCGGTGGCGAGACAAGTGTGATTTTTAGACCAAAACGTTGAAGCAGCTCAATATTTGAGTTGGCAACACGCGAGTTTTTGATATCACCGACTATGGCAATTCTTTTTCCCTTAAGATCACCAAAATGCTGTTTAAGCGTAAAAAGGTCCAGAAGAGCCTGTGTAGGGTGAGCATGTGCTCCATCACCCGCATTGATGATTGAGGCTTTAGTGTGATTGGATAAGATTTTGGGTACACCTGCGTTCGCATGACGGACAATGATGGCATGCGGTCCCATAGCATCAAGATTGGATGCAGTATCAACCAGTGTCTCACCTTTTTTGGTTGAGCTTTTGGCCACGTCCAGATGAACAAGTTCAGCACCAAGTCTTTTGGCGGCAATTTCAAAGGAACTTTTTGTCCGCGTAGAATTTTCAAAGAAAAGGGTGATAATCAATTTGTCCTGCAAAATACGGTCAAATCCGCCTTTTGAAAAATGCTCTGCATCTTCCAGTAAGCTTTCAATTTCTTCAACACTAAAATCATCTGTACGGATCAAATGCTGCATAACGCTCCCTTGATGCCTATTTGTGTGATTATAGCAAATTTACTTATCAAAAAGTGTAAGTAATGCGATAACTATTTTTCCAATATCACGTTCCACAATAGTGAAATCAGGAAAGTTGTCTTTAAAATATGGCTCGGATATGGTCTTAAAGCTATTGTCGGAACTGTGGCAATTTAGTGTCCAAAGATGATCGATTTCTCTTTCTTGCAAGAGGTGATGAGACAAAAGGGTATCATTGATACAGCCCAGACGGCAGTGGCTGACAAGAAGGGCTTTTGCATTAAAATGCTCAATCAGATCAATCATCATGGTGTTTTTATCGATTGGAACAAAAAGACCGCCGGCCCCTTCAATCAACAGTACATCACAATGCGCTTCAATCTTTTTGAGAGATACTTCGATGGGTGTTAAATCAATGGTTTCGGCCTGATTGGCGACATAAGGGGCTGCCGGCAGTAAAAATTGTATGGGAACGATATCTTTAAGCGTCAGTTGACGGGTTGAAGGATTAAGCTTATGCAGCAGTGTTAGAAGTTCACTCCCATCCACCGGAAGATCACTAACACCTGTCTCTATCGGTTTACAGACACCGATACGATAACCCATATTGGACAACTGTCGCATCAGCAGTTTGGTAGTATAGGTTTTTCCTATGTCGGTATTGGTTGCAGTGATAAAAATTCGTTTTGCCACATTCATCCTATATTTTGTTATAATCGCCTATTATTTTACGCTAATTAGGTTTAAAGATGCATCGTTTCGAAGAGTTCACTACCCGTTTTGTTCAGTCCATTGGTAAAAAGGAAGGGCCTGTCAGCCCTGTTATCACACAATCTGCTTCTTTCGGGTATGGTGATCCGGAAACGGCAGAAGGAATTTTTGACGGCAGTATCAAACAGCCGCTCTATGCCCGTATGGGCAATCCGACCAGTGCACAGCTTGAACAGATTTTGGCAGATATGGACGGTGGTGCAGGGGCGATTGCGACAAGTTCAGGAATGGCGGCGACAACACTGGCAACGATGTCATTGTTGAAGCTTGATGATGAAGTGATCAGCATCGGTGGACTTTTCGGCGGGACATACTCCTTTTTTAGCGAAACACTTTCCCGCTTTGGGGTGACTACCTTCTTTTTTGATGTCGAAGAGTATGCTTCGATTGAAGCAGCTATTACCGAGCAAACAAAAATTATATTTCTTGAATCGGTGGGCAATCCGAATATGCGCTTGCCGGATATCCATGCTATCGCAGAAATTGCCGATCGTCATGGTATTGTCTTAATCGTTGATAATACGATTACCCCGCTTAGCCTCTCTCCATTAAAGATGGGTGCTGATATTGTGGTGTATTCGACCACAAAGATCATCAGTGGTAATTCATCGGTCCTGGGTGGTGCAGCAGTGTTCAGAGCTATCAAAGAAGGTGACGACAAATTTAAAACTGTCCGATATAAAGAGGTGCATAAGTTTATCGATAAAATGGGGAAAATGGCCCTGATTGCCAATGCCAGGAAACGGGCAATGCGTGATTTTGGGATGAGTGCGAGCGCCTTTTCATCTTATTTGACCATGTTGGGACTTGAGACGCTTCCTCTGCGTATGAACCGAATTATTGAGAGTATTGAAAAGGTGGCGGCGGCACTTGATGCCAAAGGTCTGCATATTAATCATCCGAGTTTGCCGTCTCATCCACAGTATTTACGTTATAAAGAGCTTTTTGCACAGGGCTGCGGGACATTGCTGACCATAGATATGCAAACACAAGAGGAAGCTTATGCATTTTTGCGTAAAACCAAGCTTGCAACGATTACCGCGAACATCGGTGACAGCCGTACACTCGCACTGCACATGGCATCAACGATCTACAGCGATTTTGATGACCCGACGCGTGAATTCTTAGGTATTACACCTGGTTTGATCCGCATCTCTATCGGTCTGGAAAACCCGGACGATATTATCGATGATTTTTTGCAGGCCTCCGGCAGATAGTTTCCAAGTAATTCTTTCAGTTTAAGATGCCCTGATTTCAAATGAGATTTCATCTCTATTCAGCATAATATTTTTTAATTTTTTAGATTCTGTTAACTTTTCATTTTCTTATAATCCAAATTTTTTTCGCTACAATTTCCACATAACAAATTTTGATAGTTGCTCCTTGAAAATTTTACATAAGGTTTAAGGGTTTCATAGCAGCTGGTCAAATATAACTGAAAGGGGTATGTATGGCTATTTCACGTAGAGATGCATTGAGATTATCTGGAGTTACGGCAGCGGCACTGACTGTTTCAGGATGTTCAAGTCACTTGGAATTCGTACCGAATGATCAAAAGAGTGAAGCAGGAAGCGGCAGTACAAGCGGAAGTGTCAACAGAAGTACTTCTGTTGGTTTAGGCAATCCGGCACCGCTTCCACCTGCAAAAGGTCCGCGTGTCGTCATTGTCGGTGGAGGGTGGTCAGGCTTGACAATTGCCAAATATACCAAGAAATATGCACCGAATGCCGATGTTGTATTGATTGAACAGCGTACAGAGTTTATGTCATGTCCATTGAGCAACCTTTGGGTTGTGGATGCCATTGAACTTGATTTTTTAATGCATGACTATCTTCAGGCAGCCCGGGAAAACAAGTACAACTATTTTAATGCCACTGTTGTCGGTGTTGATAAAGAGAAAAAAGTTGTTTCAACGAGTAATGGCGATTTGGCATATGATCATCTTGTACTGGCTCCGGGAATTGATTATGATTATTCGGAGTGGACAACGGACCTGGCACTTGAACAGCGGTTGCGTACAGAATATCCGGCAGGATTCAAGCCGGGTTCGGAACATATGAGCCTGCGTAATAAAGTGCTGGATTTTGAAGAAGGTAATTTTCTGTTGACGGTACCTACCGGAAACTATCGCTGTCTGCCTGCCCCGTATGAACGTGCCTGTCTGATTGCACATTTTTTTAAACTTGAAGGGATAGAAGGCAAGGTCGTCATACTGGATGAAAATCCTGAGATCACCATCAAAGCGGATGGTTTTGGATCTGCATTTGAAAAACTGTATGCGGATTATATTGAGTACCTTCCAAGTTCAAAAATTGTCAATATAGATTTAGATAATAAAAGTGTTGAAACAGAGCTTGGTGAAGTGATTGAGTTTGAGGATGCCGCTTTTTATCCAAAAGTACGCGGCGGAAAGCTGCTTGAAATCGCCGGTGTCGCCAAAGACAGCGTTTTCAATAAACAAGAAGGTGATATCAATGTCTTTAACTATGAGGTGAATGGCTATCCGGAGGTATATGTTACCGGTGACGCACGGCCGATGGGATTCAGTAAGTCCGGAAATACAGCGAATTCCGAAGGTGTTATTGTCGCAAAAATGATTGCCGGCAAAATTAACGGTGCCCCTAAAACACCGTGGGAGTCTCCGCTTACGATCTGTTTCTCAGCCGTAGCGATGGACCCTGTCCTCGCGATTTCGGTGAATGCAGGTTATGCGTATGATAAAGAGAAAGATTCATTTACATTTGCGAATGCTTCAACCAATGAAAAATGGGACGGAAGGCCGGGTATCAATAACGGCAAAGGTATGCATGAATGGGCCAAAGGTATGTTCCGGGACATGTTTAATTAGA
>DAOWOG010000378.1 GCA_030642185.1 Helicobacteraceae bacterium
CGGTAAAAATATTCACGGTTACGACCGGGCATCTGCGCGTGAAGGGATCGCTGCACTCTTATATCAGACCCACAGCAGTATCCCTTATGATGAGAACATTATCCGCCGCAACTGCCGTCTTGTTGCAGAAGCATTGAATTTCACCGTAACAGATCAGGATATTCGCGACAAGCAGCCTGCTTTTGCCATCGGTCAACGTCCCGATTTTTTATCACAGGACAAACCGAATATTGCCCTTGTTATCGGTGCATCATGGCCATCAAAAATATACCCGAAAGAGCACTATGCAGCACTCTGTGAAAAACTGGATACGCGTTTCATAATCCTGTGGGGCAATGAGGCCGAACATAAAGATGCAAGCTGGATTGAAGCACATACTGAAAATGCCTATCTGGCGCCAAAACTCAGTCTCAGTGAACTTACAGCATTTATCGCCCACACCGACCTGACGATCGGAAGCGACACCGGACCAACACATCTTGCCTGGGCACTAAACCGCCCTTCTATTACGCTTTTTGGTCCTACAACACCGCGAATGATCTTTGAAACAGCCATCAATCTCGCGATTGAATCCAAGTCAATTGTGGATATCAACCATATCGATAAAAACGATTTCTCCATCCGGGATATTGATCCTGCCAAAATTGCAGCTGCTGCCAGGGAACTTTTATGATTGGCTATTATCTCTTTCGCGTTATAGAGTTTTTACTGATGCTTATGCCGCGTTTTATACGTAAAAATCTTTTTATCGGACTTGCCAAGTTTGCTTATTTCATCGATAAAAAACACCGTTTTGTTGCACGGCAGAATCTGGAAGTTGTATTTGGAGATGCACTCACAGAGCATGAGGCCGATTTTATTATCCGCTACTGTTATAAAAATCTTATGCTGGCACTGCTTCAGGTTATGGAAAATCGCCGTCTCAGTCAACAAGAACTTGGTAAAAAAATCACCTTTGTCAACAAAGAGATTGTCGACAAAGCAATATCGGATGGAAAACCTATCGTTTTTATCTCAGCGCATGTGAGCAACTGGGAGCTTGGGGCCAGTGGACTTGCTTCACAGATCATTTCGCTCAATGCAGTCCACAAAGCGTTAAACAATCCCTATTTTGACCGTTATCTTCACGAATCACGATCACGCTTTGATCTGAATATGGTCGAAAAACGCGGTGCTATCCGCCATCTTAGCAAAGCACTCAAAAAAAATGGAGCCGTCTCCCTGCTGATTGATCAAAACGTTAATCCCAAGGATGGAATCATCGTGGATTTTTTCTCAAAAAGTGTTACACAAACTCCTGCTCCCGCATTTTTAGCCCGAAAATACGATGCACCGATCATTCCCCTTGCCATGACAACCGACAATGAAGAGGATTATACAATTACGTTTTTTGAGCCTATTATCGTGGCGCATACTGACAATGCAGAAGCCGATATACGTGAAGCTACGATAAAACAGTCAGCGTGGCTGGAGAAGGAGATCAGACAGCATCCCAAGTTCTGGTTCTGGTGTCATCGGCGCTGGAAAACAGAACATCCGGAGCTTTATCAGAAGTAAAGATCATGCTCCATCTGTATTTTATTCGTATGGTATCTTAACTTAATGCAAATTCTTCATATACTTTCCCAAGTTCCCGATAGAGCACTTCAGGTTTTAATTCACCGTTTTCATCCCAGATACGTTTCATCACAATATTGTCCTCTTCACCATTCCACACTTTGATATAGCTTCCATCTTTATACCCGTGATCCTGACGAAACTTGTTCAGAATATTTTTCCCGACATAGAGGCGATAGAGTGAGGATATGTTCAGGCCGCTTAACAGCACCAACTCAAAAAATTTCTCCAAAACTCCTTCAAGAACAAAACCGTTGCGCTTAAGGACATCAAACATCAACTCTTCGACTTTGTCGATCACCTCATCCGAAGCAGCAAAAGCGGGATCTTCTTTATAGAGTTTACGGTATCCCGGCATCTCCGAAATATTTAAAGCCAACTCTTCAATAGAGCCGCGAAAATTGATAGAGTAATTTCGCAGTGCCTCACTCATCACAAAATGCCAGACATCAACGACTTCAATCTGTAAATTTTCCCAATCCGGCTCTTTCGAGATATTTTTCCAATGCTTCCAGGCGAAACTGTCAACCATTTCAGCGCATTCCATATAGATACAGCGTTTCCAATCTATCGGTTTTTTGTTTTTTGTAATGCCCTCTTCCCAATTTTCACCATTGGTACTGTCGTTGAGCTCTTGCTGCAGCAGCAGCATTTGTAAAACTTTATCCATATTGACTCCGTAAATTGATGGTTCAATTTTACTGTAACCTACTGAAAGATTTTTTAACTATTGATGAAACATCTATCTAAAATCATTATAAAAGCTTATATCAATATACAAAGGCGGATAATTAAAACAGTAGTAATAGGAGGGTATTATTATGAAAAAAGGAACTTTCAAAATAGCAGCAGTTCAGGCGACTCCTGTATTTATGAATCGTGAAGCC
>DAOWOG010000136.1 GCA_030642185.1 Helicobacteraceae bacterium
TCCTATTTTATGTTTATTAAATTATAAAGGGTAAACTTCTTTTGGTTATCCTGAGGAAAATTAAAAATGATTCCATTTACAGATGAAGAGTTACAGTCACCGGTAGAGACCGTTATAGAAAAAGTACGTCCTTCAATTGCTCTTGATGGCGGAGATATCAAACTTTTGGCCGTTAAAAACGGAAAAGTATATGTTCAGCTTGGCGGAGCATGTGTCGGATGCGGCAGTGCCGGAAATACATTAAAATATGGTGTTGAAAGACAGTTGAGAATGGATATCCATCCTGAGTTGCTTGTGATTAACGTTCCGTTTGGAATGGAGAATCAAATCGATTCAATGTAAAAAAAAGAATTTATAAGTGTATATGAAAACAGTCAATAAACATAAAATACTGGCATTAGCCAATGAACATTTTTCAAATGAGCAGTATGCACAGGCTTTGCGAAATTATGCATTGGTTTTAAAAGATTTTCCGGAAACAAAGGCGGCTTATAACGGAGCAATCCTTTCTGAAATGGCGATGAGCGGTGAAAGCGGTGCTGAGGCACTTTTCGACTATTACGATGTGCTGCGTGAGGATAATGTTGATCAGGCAGATACCATTATCGCCGAGATCCTCGAGACAATGAATGGTACACTCGATCAGCTTGGCGAACTTTTTAATGAACCGATTAAATCCCGTATAGTCTATGAAGACGGTATCTTATACAGTGAATTTAAAGAGTTGGTAGAAGATAACGGTGATTTTAAACGAATTTTTGAAAATATCATGTTCTCGACACGGGTTATTATTACCGAAAAAGAAGATTTTGTCGATTTCCTTGAAAACTTAATCGAATATAACTACCGTGAAATGGCATTAAGCTATCTTGAAAGTGCTCTGGCAGTTTACGTTAATGACACACAGCTGCGAAAACTGCTGCGAAGCCTGGCAAAAAAGGCTGGCTGATTGAAAATAGAACTTCCTGAGCAACCGTTTCGCTATGTGACGGAAAACTCAACTGAATGTACAGAAGATACCGCATTTGTACTGACAGCGCAAAACAGAAAATACCTTGAAGATGCAAAGTCCAGAAATGCCCATTCCATTATAGCTGCTGAAAGCGTGGCCCATCTGTTTGGGTTGAATCGTATTAAAATTATCGGTATCACCGGTACAAACGGCAAAACGACGACGGCAAGCGCTATCTACTCGCTGTTGCTTGATCTTGGCTATAAAGCGGCCATGCAAGGCACGCGCGGCTTTTTTATGAACGATGCGGTGGTGGAAGGAAAATCGTTGACAACACCCAGCGTCTTGAATACCTATCGTCATATATATCAGGCGGTGGCAAGCGGCTGTGAGTATTTTATCATGGAAGTAAGTTCGCATGCGATTGCGCAGCAGCGGATCGAAGGCATACCTTTTGAGCTTAAGGTATTGACCAATATCACCCAGGATCATCTTGATTATCATAAAGATCTGGATGAATATATCCGTATTAAAAACAGTTTCTTTAAAGATGACGGGAAGAAACTGATCAATCGTGATGAGAGCCGCACCGATTTTAACTTTAAAAATGCCTATACTTATGCTTCTGAAAGTCCGGCATCCTAGGTGATGGCTTATTCGCTCAATGACGGCATCAGTGTCGCACTGCAGCATTTTGAGCAGATTGAGTCTTTTCACTCTCCGATGCACGGATTCTTCAATATCTACAATCTGGTTGCAGCAATCGGTGCTGTCCACCAGGTTACGGATAAGAGTCTTGCCGAGATCTGCGAAGAGGTTGATAATTTTATCGGTGTCAGCGGCCGTATGGAGGTTGTCAGTGACAACCCTCTGGTGATCGTTGATTTCGCACATACTCCGGACGGTATGCAGCAGGTTCTCAATGCATTGAAAGAGAAAGAGATCCTGGTCGTTTTCGGCGCCGGCGGCGATCGGGATAAGAGCAAACGTTCATTGATGGGGAAAATTGCCGCATCACTGGCCAAGAAGATCTATGTTACAAGTGATAACCCGCGTAACGAAGATCCGGACGCCATTATAGAGGATATCCTTGAAGGGATTGAAGATCGCAGCAATGTCGTTGTTTATGCCGATCGACGCCGGGCAATCGGCAAAGCCCTTGAAGAGCGTGAAGGGGATGAGATCGTGGTCATTCTCGGTAAAGGTGATGAAACCTATCAGATCATATATGATCAGAAACTGCCTTTTGATGACCGTGAAGTAGTCCGTGAGCTGCTCAAGGAAGTAATGTGAAGAAGCTGATACTGATCATATTAATGTCTGTTGCGGCATGGGCCCAAGCAGGTATTTATACCGGTTTTGGTACGAGTTATTCCAGTGAACACTTTACGGCAATCAGCACCGGTTTTGAAGAAAAAACCATGAGTGCAGCCATGCAAAGTGTAAAGGTGAAGGCCGGATATGGTGTTCGCGGCGGTTATGCGATTGAAGTGGCACTGGGTTATGGCGAGTATGATAAAAACATCTTTTCTGATAATGACGGCGAATTTATCTCTTTAGATCTCGATATTATTAAATCATTTGATTTTGATCTCGGTTTTCAACCCTTTATCAAATTGGGGTTCGGTGCCGGATATATGACAGTTGATCGTGTATTGGAAAGTTCGCTTGCGAACGGAAGTTTTCAAGTAGGAGGAGGGGTCTACATCCCTCTGGGAAGCAGTTTTGAAATCGAGATGAATGTCATCTATCGGGGAAGAAACTGGGAAAATGTTGATCTTATAGGAGATCCTGCGGAAGTGTCGACTTCGGTAGTGGAACCGTATATCGGTCTTAACTACCGCTTTTAAGGGAATTGGTATATGAAGAAAATATCTATCAAAAACGTACAGTATACCCTCTTGCTATCAGTGTTGATCCTGTTTCTTTCGGGATGCGGAAGTGATAAAACCAATGATGACAGGTTGGTTGTCGAGATTGATTCGATTGAAATTGTTGCCAGCAAAGAGCACATTCTTTCGATTGAAACGATGCAGTTCAATGCAACTGCAACTTACGATGACGCAAGTACACGTGATATTACACCTCACGTAACATGGTCATCTTCAAACATATCAATTGCCACGGTCAACACATCAGGATTATTGACTCCGAGAGGGCCTGGCGGTGATTTTAATGTCACAACAGGATATGGAGGCTTTTACCATAAGATGCCGTTAAAGATTATTCCTCTGGTTGAAATCAGCATGAGTGCACCGGAGGGAAATCTAAGTGTCAATTCAATTTACCAAATGAATGCGATGGGACGTTTTTATGCCGATGGCGAAGATAATGTTTCCGAAGATATTACATCACGAGTCTTATGGAGTACATCCGACACGAATATCTCTGCAATTGATGGATTTGGATTGATGTATACGTTTAATGCAGGAACGGTAGAAGCAAATGCTACACTGTTTGGTATTAATGATATGCTGGAATTAAATATTACTGAATAACCTGTACTGAATTGAACAGTAAATTAATATCATTTTAATTTCGCTATAATACGCGCCAAAAAATATGGAGAATCAATATGGGACTACCTCAACCGGCTTTTTACATTTTCAAATGTGAGCAATCTTCCCCTCCCGGCATGCCAAAACCAAGCTGTGTCAGTCCGCAGACACAGGATCTTTTTCAGCATTTAGCGCAAACTTTGATGCAAAAAGGTATAATCGGAACAGTACAGCCGATCCGTTCAGCATGTTTAAACCGCTGTAACGCCGGACCGGTTATGTTAGTAGAACCCGGACATACAATGTATACAGGTCTGGATAAACAAAAAATCGATCGTATCATCGATGAGCATATCATCGGTGGCGTACCGGTTGCCGAGTATATCATTCCTGATGAGTTATGGGATGAACCGATTACGCCAAAAGATATGATGACACAAATGGGAAGATAAAAGATAATGACCATCGAAATGCTTTACAGTAAAATTCACCGTGCGACGGTAACTGACGCTAACCTGAATTATGTCGGTTCTATTACGATCGACGAAGAACTTCTTGAAGCTTCGAAAATGCGTGTCGGTCAAAAAGTAGAGATTTTAAATATCAATAACGGTGAGCGTTTTTCGACCTATATCATTTTAGGCCAGCGAGGCGGACGTGAAATCTGCCTTAATGGTGCAGCAGCACGTAAAGTGCATAAAGGTGACAAAGTGATCATTGTCGCCTATGCTACCTACAATGATAAAGACCTTGAAACGTATGAACCGACAGTTGTTCTTGTCAATGACGAGAATACTATCACTGAAGTATTAAAGAGTATCTGATGTTTGGAAATATGAATATGGGTGATCTTGGCAAGATGCTCGAAGGCATGCAGGAGCAGGCTCAAAAAGTGCAAGAGGAACTTGCTTCCAAAGAGTTTACCGTTAAAACGGGCGGCGGTATGGTAAAAGTGACTATGAACGGCAACGGTGAAGCCATTGATGTTGATGTCGATGATTCACTGCTTGAAGATAAAGAGTCACTTCAGATTCTTTTGATCGCTGCGATCAACGATGCCAATAAAATGGTTGAAGACAACAAGAAAAACAGTGCGATGGGAATGTTTGGCGGAGCGAATCCCTTTGCACAATCCTAATGAAGCAATGGTCGGTTAAAACCGACCCTACAATACCGTAGGTTCGGTTTTAACCGAACAAATCAATATGTAAATAAAAATTTACAAACATATAATGCTTTTTAAACTTTGTTATGCAAAAAAATAGTAAAATAGCTCTCAAAATCTACAGACAGGTATTGATGCAGCAGTTTGAAACTTTTTTAACCGGAAATCTTCCGGAAATCCCCAGTTTCCATCCGCACTATGAAACGGCCATGCATGAGATGCTGCTGGCAGGCGGAAAACGGTTTCGCCCGGCACTGCTTTTGAGTGTGGTCAAAGCTTACAATGCACTTTTACTCGATGGTGCCTATCATGCAGCTTATGCGATCGAACTCCTGCATACCTATTCGCTGATTCATGATGATCTGCCGGCTATGGATAATGCGGATCTGAGGCGCGGTAAACCGACCCTGCATAAAAGCTATGACGAGGTCACGGCAATTCTTGCAGGAGATGCACTAAATACCTATGCTTTTGAAGTACTTTCGAAGGCACCTTTTTCGGATCA
>DAOWOG010000201.1 GCA_030642185.1 Helicobacteraceae bacterium
AGTACATGTCAAAAACGATTGATGATTTTCGCAACTATTATACGGCAGATAAGGAGCTTGAACGCTATGCCATTGAAGAGGTGATTGAGAACACTGTTGCCCTCAATGAAGCACTGTTAAAACATGCACAAATTGTTTGTACGGTGCATTCAGAAAAAAAACATTATGTCAAAACAGCAAAAAGTGAAATGACCCAGGTCTTTATGACACTTTTAAAAAATGCTCATGATGTTCTAATAGATAATGAAACTGAAAATGCAAAGATCGATATCTTTATCAATTCGGATGCTGAAGGTGTAAAGGTGTATGTGCAAGACAATGGCGGCGGGATAAAAGATGAGGTGATCGAACGGGTGTTTGACGCTTATTTTACAACAAAGTCTGATACTGAAGGTACGGGTATAGGGCTTTATATGGCAAAAACGATTGTTGAAAAAAGTATGGACGGAAAACTCGAAGTTGAAAACAGTGCTAAAGGTGCCCGTTTTATTGTCAGACTTCCTGAAAGCAAGGAGGCTTGATGGAAGAAAAACCTGAGAAAAAAAAGTGGTCTTTAAAAGCCATTTTAAAAGAGTTCGTTTGGATGGCAGTCCTTGTTTTTGTGATGGCAAATGTTATCAGTTATCTTAAAAAGCCTGATATTCAAAGCGAACAGCTTCCTCGTATCAAAGAGCGTTTGATTGATGGCAAAGTGTTTTCAACAGATTTGCTTGAGGGTAAACCGCTGTTAGTACATTTCTGGGCAACATGGTGTCCGACCTGTAAAGCAGAAGCCGGAAATATTGAGACCCTTTCCAACCATTTTGATGTTTTAAGTATTGCCGTGAAATCGGGAAGTGATGCGGAACTCCGCACGTACATGCGTGAAAGAGAACTCACGTTTAATGTGTTGAACGATACAGAACGTACCTATGCAGACACTTTCGCTGTCGGTGCATTTCCGACTACCTATATATTTAATGGCAAAGGTGAACTGGTTTTTACAGAAGTCGGCTATACCTCAACGATAGGCCTCTATCTTCGAATGTGGTGGGCACAGTAAGTTTAAAGTATATAGTGTAAAATCAGTATATGATAATGAATATTCCAAATCAGCTTAGTATCTTTCGTATTGCTGCAGCTCCTTTTTTACTGTTAGCCGGCTGGTTGGGATCTGAGACACTGTTCTTCTGGCTTTTTGGACTGATGCTCTTTTCGGATGCTATAGACGGATTTATTGCCAGAATGCTGCATCAAACGTCTGAACTGGGTGCCAGACTCGACAGTATCGGTGATATCGCGACGTATCTCACTACCCCTTTAGCCGTCTGGTGGCTTTGGCCGGAGATCATCAAAGCCGAACTTTTATTTATTACTGCGGCTATCATCATCTATATCCTGCCCGCGTTCTTTTCGATCGCAAAATTTGGACAGCTTGCCAGTTATCATACCTGGATAACAAAAGTGTCAGCGGTATTGATGAGCGGCGGAGTTGTATTGCTGCTGGCATTTGAGAGTTCGACGGTGTTTCACATTGCGGTTTTCTTTTTAATCATCGAGGCGGCAGAAAATATTGCCATTACTCTGATACTTTCAGAACCAAAGAGTGATATCCGCTCTTTTTGGGATGTCCGCAACAGTATCAGTTAAAATGGGATAAAATGAAGAGATGGAGAATTAGGAGGATTTTATGGCATACAAACTGAATTTTAGGGAAGTGGTCTATGCGCTCTCTGAAGCCCTGGACCTTGTCGGAATAGATGATATCTATCATGGTAAACGTGTAGCATTCATGGCGGCAGAGTGTGCTATAGCTGCAGGCTATGATGATGAATTTGTCAATGAACTGATCTATATCGGCATGCTTCACGACTGTGGTGTATCGACGACCGATATGCATAAAAACCTTGTCACTAAACTGGAATGGAAAGATGAGCAGTACCATTGTGATCGCGGACAGATGCTCATGAAGAAAACGGCGCTTTTCAAAACTTATGCAGATACAATCTATTATCATCATACCCATTGGCAAGATCTCAGAGATCTTCCTGTCGATGAGAAAGTCAAGATTCAGGCTAACCTGATTTATCTCGTAGACCGGGTTGATGCTCTGCGTGCACAGATTCAGCTTCCGCTCAATGAGATGAAAGCAGAGATTTACCGGATTGTTTTTGAGCATAAAGATACATTCTTTGCAGAAAATCTGATAGAGAGTTTTATGCATGCGTCAGAAAGAGCGTCATTCTGGTTTTTTCTGGAAGATGATGCGCTTGAGGAGTATCTACATGAATGGACTGCGAAGGGCTCCGTAACGGAAGTTTCCTATGATCAGCTGAGAGAGATCGCTATCATGTTTGCAGATATTGTTGATACCAAAAGTCCCTTTACGGCACAGCACTCCTTTGGAGTTGCTTCCCTTTCACTCTATTTTGGAAAAAAACTTGATTTGGATGAGCACCGGTTGGAAATACTGGAACTGTCGGCATTGCTGCATGATCTCGGAAAACTGCGTATTGACGATGCAATCCTGAACAAGCCGGGTCAACTGAACATGGATGAAAAACTTGCAATGAACCGTCACGGTTTTGATTCGGACATGATCCTGCGCAAGATCAAGGGTTTTAAAGAGATTGCCTATTTGGCTTCACTGCATCATGAGACACTTGATGGAGAGGGGTATCCTTATCGTTTGAAAGGTGAGGATATTCCACTGGAAGCAAGGATTATTGCTGTCTCGGATATCTTTCAGGCATTGATTCAAAGCAGGCCCTACAGAGAAGCAATGAGCGCTGAAAATGCTTATAATATTCTGAGCGAAATGGCAGATGAAGGGAAACTTGACAGAGATCTGATCGCTTTAATGCGTGAAAACCTTTCTGAGGTTTATCGAAGAGCCAGTGTCCCGGAAAGATCGTTAATGAGCCTGTGAAAAGAAGGGGAAATCTGCCTGCTCTATCGCCTTTCGTCCCATTTCGGAATAGACTTCAAACTGATCGATCATATACGCAGCCTCTTTGAGACTGTCTGCAATTTTTTGATCAACTTTTTTCAGGTTGAAGTCGTAGGCATTGCCCAGGGCTTTTTCATCCAATTTAAAGAGTGTATCGAGTTCAGTATGGATGGCAACAATACGTTCCATAATCTGAAGGCTTTTGTTTCTGGCTTCTAAAAATTTAGGTGCTTTTTCAACATACTCCCGCATATCATCCGGTGCAACGGATGACATTTCGTCAAAGAGTTTATTATAGTGCTGTAAACGGGTATCAAAGTGCTGCGCGGCGATAAAATTCTGGATCTTTGCTTTAAATTTTGGAAAATCATTTGAAAATTGTTCTTGCATTATTTTTCTGAGATCATATTATTTAAAATATAAAGATACATCTCTTTTGCCGGAATCTCTTTTTCAAGTGCCTCTGAATAAAGCCTGGATACTTCGCGGTGATGTATATCGTAACTAAAATGGGGAAAATGATTTTTCCATGCATTTCTGATATGTTTTTCTGCCATGATATCGATGAGATACTCTTTGAACATGGCGTAGGTTGCAAAAAAGAGACCTGTGAATATAACGGCAAATATAATAAGCAGATGGCAGTCAATCTTGGCAATCTGAATATGAAGCAGCAAGCTGATCGGAATAAGGGCAATATGCCATATAATCAAAAATACCAGTATGGTCCTGCCGATACGAATTCGAAATCCCGGAACCATCCCCTCCAGTTTCATATCGTCATCATACATTTTATTGGTCTGAAGCAGTTCTCTGAAAAGCATAGGCTGATCAGAGATTTTGAAAACAAAAGGGATAATAGTCTGGTTGATAAAGCTAAGAATTTTTTCGCGAATTAGATTGGCCATTCAGTCTACTTTTTTTGAAGTATTGTATTATACCAAACGTAAGAATGGAAGTGCCCTTAATATCCTGTATATTCAAATGATGTAAAAATCAATGTAATTTTAAGATTTAAAAATATTATCAAAAATGACATCGGAATATAAATGGCAAAAGCAAAACAAGAAGAGTCTTTAGAAAAACAATTATGGAAAGCCGCAGATAAACTCCGAAAAAATATTGATGCC
>DAOWOG010000091.1 GCA_030642185.1 Helicobacteraceae bacterium
AGAGTGCTATAGAACGTAAGCAACGGATCAAGCCTCCATGTGAGATACGGTTTGGCGGTGAGTTTGAAGCCCATCTGTTAGCATTGGCATGTTCAGAAGCTCCAGAAGGAAGGAAACGATGGACCATACGGCTGCTGGCAGCAATCCTTACTTTAATCGGGAAATTGATAAACGTACCGGATTTGTTACAAAAAATATTGTATCCATCCCAATTTTTAACTCCGATAAAGATGTGGTCGGTGTGCTTCAGCTTCTTAATAAAGAGGGCGGTTTTACGGATAAGGATATTCGCTTGATGGTCTTTTTTGCTCACTACATCAGCGGATACATTGAACTTTCTACTTTTTTCAAAGAAGCCCCTGAAGTTTAATCCGGATTATGCAATAGAGATGCTACACTTTTTTACTTTAGAAGGAAGGCAGAAAATATGATGCAGTATTTCCACCGTCAGGTGCAGCTTTGGGGTGAAGAGACGCAGCGTTTGCTGCAAGATAAAAAGATCGTGATTATTGGCAGCGGCGGACTGGGAAGTTCTCTCTCCTTTGCCTTGGGTGCCAGTGGGATCGGAGAAATCCATATGGTTGATTTTGATGAGGTCAGTGTACATAACATTCATCGGCAGATCGCTTTTAAAATGGGAGATGAAGGGAAAAACAAAGCTGAAATTACTGTCAAAGTGATGCAGGAACGCTGCCCGTATGTGAAGGCTGTCGCTCATGATTGTGATTTTGACGCATTTGCGGCCAAAGGGATCGAGGTTGACCTCATTATCGATGCGACCGATAACCTGCCGACACGAGGTAAAATCAATGAGTATGCCAAGTCGGTCAATACGCCATGGGTATACGGTTCTGTCGAGGCATTTAACGGCCAGGTCTGTTTTTTCAAGGATGCTTCATTTAACGACGTCTTTAAAATCACCCAGAAAACACCGGCAGGCATCGCTGCACCGATCGTGATGCATATCGCTTCACTTCAGGCCAATTTGGCCCTGCGCTATCTTGCAGGCCTGAGCGTGAAAAAAGATTACCTCTACTACCTTTTCTTTAATGATGAAGGTGAATTGATCACGCAAAAATTCGGTTTGCCAAAGTCGTAAGGATCTATTTATGATGAAAAGCCTCATACTTTCACTTCTCTTTTTTGTCTCACTTTATGCATCAGAAGGTGATATCGTTTACGATTTTTTTCTGAAACAGATAGAAATTGAAAAAAAAATAAGTGATCAGAATTTAACTGCTTCAGAAGTGGAAACAATCATGGTAGATCAAGATAGCCAGTACCGTGAATTTTTGCTTGGGTTGATAGCCAATGAAGAAAATATTGTTGACATGACCGATTCTGACAATGCAGCAATTGCAAAATTACGCAGAAGTGTTAAAATTAATCAGCAGCGCGGAAACGAGTATGCTGTTTTACGTGATGAAGTCAAACTGAACAGTTACGATATCTATAAAAGTATTCGCCGAAGTCTGCACGATGTAATACTTGCCAGTAATGCCGACTCCCAAAAATTATTTAAAGAAAAAACTAATGCCATTATTTCGCAGCGTTACAATAAAATCACTGCGCTGGATATGGACAAATACACGTTCACGGAAGAGGAGATCCAGGCATCTTCGATTTTGCAAGAACTGAAAACAAATCTTGATATAAATATATGGTTGATACAGGTTAACAATACACTGACTGCAGAACTGGCAGAAAATGCCGACGCTATCTATCACACTGTCCTGCTGTCGGGCTTCGGTCTTTATTCTATCAGCCATCTAATCAACAGTTCTGCTATTGGCCGGAGTTTAAATCCTCTCCTCTCCTATGTCGCTCTTGACAGTGCCAAAATAGTCCTGATTGTTTTTGTTATTTTAATGATCTTTGTTTTACGCAGAACCCTCATCGTTTTTATTCGAAAACTGCTGGCGTTGATTCTGTCGGATCAGAGTGATATCGATCTTATTCTGGGAAGAACTTCACCACTCTTTAACTGGATGATCACAGTTATTATGCTTCATCTGATTTTGATGATCTATGCCGGTTTTACCGATGTTGAATGGCTGACGAAATTATTTAAAATCACGTATGTCATTTTAATGGTACTTTTTATATATAAATTGGTGAATGTGATCGCTGCAATTAAAATTGAGGATCTAAGCCGAACCAAACTTCTGCGTAACGAAGTGATCAACCTGGGACTGAAAGCCAGTAATGTTCTGCTCTTTTTAGTGGGTTCAATTGTAATTTTGCATATTATGGGTGTTGACCTGACCGCCATTTTATCAGGTCTCGGGATCGGTGGATTTGCCGTTGCCTTTGCAGCAAAAGATTCAATCGCCAATATTTTTGGGTCGGTTTCAATTCTGATGGGTGATCTGTTTGAGCAGGGTGACTGGATTGCGGTTGATGATATGGAAGGTACTGTCGTTGAAATCGGTCTTCGGGGTACGACCATACGAACATTTGATAACGCACTGATAGCGATTCCAAACTTTAAGCTTGCAGATAACGGGATTAAAAACTGGAGCAGGCGAAGCATAGGCCGCCGTATCAAGATGCAGATCGGTGTCACCTATCAGTCTGATTTTGGAGATATTAAAAACGCGGTTGAAGCGATACGTGACATGCTTCAGGAACATCCGGGTATTGCCAGTGAGCAGACCGAATACCTCAGTGCAGAAAGATATGCAAAACTCGTTTCCAAAGAAGATCTTAGAGGGGTGAAACGAACGACTCTGGTCTATATGGATCAGTTTTCGGCATCAAGTATCGATATACTGCTTTACTGTTTCAGCAAATCCGTTGTCTGGAATGAGTGGCTTGAGGTCAAAGAGGATGTGATGTATAAAATTGCAGCCATTTTGAAAGAGAACAATCTTGACTTTGCTTATCCGACTATGACGATCCATCAGGCACAAAGCGAACTATAGCATTCCCAGATCCAGCTTGGCCTCGTCACTCATATTGTCCTGTGACCAGGGCGGATCAAACACCAGATCAGGTTCAACTTCAGTGATCTCATCGATCAGGAAACCGACGTTGCGCACCTGATCGACCAGGCTTTCACTGACCGGACAGGCAGCAGAGGTCAAGGTCATCGTTACAACACATTTCAAACCTTCAGCCTCTTTGCCAAACGCGATATTGTAGATCAGTCCCAGATCATAGATATTGACCGGGATCTCGGGATCGTAGATTTTTTTAAGTTCGGCGATGACCTTCTCTTCGACTTCTTTTAGATTCATCTGTTTTGTTCCTGTTGTGGCTGAGTGGACTTGGCAAATTGGTAAATGACAGTTAAGAGGGATTCAAGACTCTGTTGACGAACGGGTGAAAGCATCTCATTCAATCCAAGACTGTTAAGTTCATCAGGATTGAAGCTGAGGATCTCATCCGGTGTACGTTCGGAAAAGATACTCAGCAGCAGAGCGAGCATCCCTTTGGCGATGAGTGATTCACCCTCGGCTTCAAGGATGATCTTACCGTTTTTATAGGTTTTATGGAGCCATGCCCGCGAAGAACAGCCCTGCACCAGATAGGTGTCAGTTTTATATTTTACATTCAGGGGTTTAACATCTTTGGCAAGATCGAAAATATACTCAAGTTTGTCATTGGGTGTTTCAAACAACTCAAGATCTTCCTTATAGGCCGCAATCTGTTCATGCATCGTCATCATTTCTCCTTTGAAGCGGAGTTGTGAGCAACATCAAACGCTGTTTCAATCTCCTGTATAATTATTTCATCTTCGACATACTCCATTAGTTCATGGGCAAAGGCGAGTATAAGCATCTTTTTCGCTTCAATTATGCTGATACCGCGTGAGCGAAGGTAGAAGATCTGTTTCTCATCCAACTGCCCTGTACTGGAGCCGTGAGAGGCTTCAAGCTCATCGGTATAGATCTCCAGCTGCGGTTTTGCGTACATACGGGCTCCGCCGTGTGCACTTAGGAGCATTGCTTTGGAGTTTTGTCGTGTGCTGGAAAATTTGGCATCATGTTCAATCTTGATGAGTCCGTCGAAGATCCCGGTCGCATGGTCGTTAATGATGTATTTTGCTTCCTGGACACTTTTGGAGTATCTGCCGCGATGGCTGATATGCAGAACATTGCCGCGAGCAGCATGCGATGTCGCATAGACGAGATGGGTACTTTGCAAATCGGCATGCTCTTGCAGATCGATCTTATACAGATGCAGTGCGGAACCGGCACCAAAGTCGTAAGTTCTGAGTTTCATTGCGGCGTTGTCGGCCACGGTGATCTGATGAGAGCCCAGCAGTACATTATGTTTATCTTCAATACTCTGGTTGCGAATCCATTGCAGTGTAGCATAGGCATTGACGTTAATATCGTATCCGTAAAGAACCAGTGAACCTTCTGCTTGAGATGAATTTTCAAATGTTTCGTATACCTGTGCGTGGACATTCTTCTCGACATTCAGGGCAATACGGTAAGTCAACAGTGCCTCGGACTGAGTAATTCGATGATGGATTTTTATTTTGACATCGTTTGTGACAGTTATGGCGATACATGTTTCACTGGCCGCATGCCCGGCATAATAGAGCGCATCAAAATGGCTGTCATCAAACTGCGGTGCCGTTTCTATCGTTAGTGTAATACTGTCAGGTACTCGGACAACGACACCATCAACAATCTCAATATACTCTCCACTCTGCGGGGTCACATTTGGTATATTTGCGATGGTATAACTTTTAGCGAGAATCGGTTTAATGGAAAAATGCCGGTACTGCTCCGTTTTATTGCCCGGGAGACCCAAGGTATCGAAATGCTCTAAAGCATCAGTCTGCCTTGTCTCTGTCCGGTAACTCTTCAGTAAATCGACAAGCGTCCCTTTTGATAAGGTTTTCATCACGACTCTTTTCCAACGATTTTATACCCTTCGGCTTCAAGGGCTTCTACCAGTTCCGGACCGCCGGTCTTAACGATCTGCCCATCTTGAAGGATATGAATATAATCGGGCTTGATGTAATCCAGAATCCGGCTGTAGTGGGTAATCACTAAAAAAGTGCGCTCAGGGCTTTTAATCCGATTGATTCCCTCGGCCACCGCTTTAAGCGCATCGATATCCAGCCCCGAATCGATCTCGTCAAGGATGATAACGCTCGGTTGAAGGATCTCCATCTGCAAAATCTCGTTACGTTTCTTTTCACCGCCGGAAAAACCGTCATTAAGCGAACGCTGGATCATATCTTTTTTCATTCCAAGCTGCTCAAGCTGTACACGCATCAGTTTTAGAAATTCAGCTGCATTAAGTTGTGTTTTGCCTTCGTGCTCACGTTTTGCATTGAGTGCCGTACGAAGGAAATAGGCATTATTGACACCGGGAACTTCAATCGGATTCTGAAAACTCATAAAGATTCCCTCCAGGGCACGTTCGTCAGCTTCCATTTCCAGGATACTGTTGCCTTTGTAGATGATGTCGCCATCCGTTACCTTGACTTCATAATGACCGACTATCGCCTTGGAGAGGGTCGATTTTCCGGAACCGTTCGGTCCCATGATCGCATGGACTTTTCCTTTTTCAAGGGTAAGATTCAAGCCTTTTAAAATGGACTTTCCTTCGATCTCTGCATATAGATTTTTAATTTCCAACATTATCCTACACTCCCTTCTAGCGTAATATTCAGTAACTCTTTCGCTTCTGTCGCGAACTCCATCGGCAATTGGCTAAAGACCTCTTTGCAAAAACCGTGAACGATCATTGCAACCGCATTTTCTTCACTGATACCGCGTTGTCGCAGGTAGAAAAGCTGATCATCGCTGATTTTTGATGTGGTTGCCTCATGCTCGATCTGTGCACTCTCATTCTGAGACTCAAGATACGGATAGGTGTGAGCACCGCACTCTGAACCGATCAGCAATGAATCGCATTGACTGAAGTTACGTGCACCCGATGCATTTGCCCCGATTTTTACCAATCCGCGATAACTGTTCTGCCCGTGCATTGCAGAGATCCCTTTGGAAATAATTGTGGATTTTGTGTTTTTACCC
>DAOWOG010000176.1 GCA_030642185.1 Helicobacteraceae bacterium
GACCGGAGGGGATGTTGCTACTAAATACGACCCTGTTTCACCAACGAAAGTACCATTGCCAATGAGTAGCCGTCATTATCAAACCCTTCCTCGATACAATTTTCACATTTGTCTCCAAGCGAACACTCACTGTTTTCCACCATCTCATCAACACTGCTCCATTGATGCTCTTTAATGCATGACGCGATTTCCCGCATATCCATGGAGTTGCAAACACAAATCATTCTGTCTTGGTCAATCATTCTAGCCTCGTTTTTTTATTTGTAGCAATATTAACATTAATTTTCTTGATTGCTCAGGAAAAGCACAGAAACAAGTGAGACCAATGCTCCCAAAAAGACGATGGAGTAACCGGTAGGAAGATCAAAATAAAAGGAGAGGATGATAGCACTGATACTGAAAAACCAGCCAAAACCAAAGGCAAAAGGCAATCTGGAAAAACGGTGCTGCATGGAGGCCACAAGTGCCGGAGCAATGAGCAGAACAAAGACAACCAAAACACCGGCAAGCTGCACGGAAGAGGTGACGGTCAATGCCAGCAGTATAAAGAAGAGAAGCTCTTTGCCAAACCCTTTCAGCCGCGGATAGAGCTGCCAGAGCAATAAGGCAATTGCGATATAAATAAGAGTACTCTGTATCACATCTTCCATCGGGGTGAAGAGGATATCGGAGGCAAGCAGGGATTTAAAATGTTCCATTCCTTCTGCTGAGTGAGAAAGCACCATCATAATACCGCTGGCTCCCAAAACATAAAGCAGCCCGATAAAAGCTTCCAGATGCAGCGCACGCTGTGAAGCGACAGCAATAAACAAAGCACTGATCAGTGCAAATGCAAGGGTGAAGAGATAGAGATACTCTTCATGAAAAAAACCCAGACTGATGGAAGCTCCAAGGGCAGCAAACTGGGCAATAGCAAGATCGGTAAAGATGATATTGCGCTCTAAAATTCCACGCCCGAACCAGGCGTGGATCATCACCAGAACGATCACCAGCACAACCGGAACGAGAAAAATATCAATCATGGAAATTTGCTTGTCAAATAATCAAAGAGCTGACTAAGCGATTCAATCGAGTCCAATGCACCGATATCATGAGGCATGATCACAACTTTTATCCCTGTCTTATCATGCAGGTAGGTAGCCGTTTTAGTCGAATGGTAGACATCATGAATAATGCAGCAGGGCTTTTGTGTTTTGATGGTATCAATCAGTTCCATCGTATGGCGTGATGAAGGGGGAATTCCCGGAAGCGGTTCAATGGTAGCAATGCCTTTAATGTCATACGCCTGCAGAAAATAGTCAAAATTTTGATGATACTCGATCACTTTTCTGTTTTTGGCCGAAGCCATGGTTGCAGCCCATTTGAGCATCTCTTTTGTCCACAGAAGTTCAAAATCCTGCAGATTTTGCTCGAAGCTGTCACGATTGAGCGGATCGAGTGTACTTAAAAATGCCGTAACACTACGAGCAAGGATAAGGATATTTTGCGGAGCAAGATGGAAATGGGGGTTGCCGTCAGGATGAACATCGCCTCCGGCACGTGACACACTTGAAGGTTTTTGAATCATTTCAATGGAGGCGGAGAGGTCAAGAAAACCTTTGGTCCCGGGCAAAATATTGCGATTATTCGCACGCTTTATCAATGGAGGTATCCAGCCGATCTCCAGCTGGGCTCCATTAATGATCAGGGCATCAGATCGACGAAGTTTACTGATAAGCGAGGGACGGGCAACCACAAAATGCGGATCCCAGTTTCCTTTAGCCAATACTGTGACATCAACCTTGTCTGCACCGACTGCTTTAGTGATGGCACCGATATACGGATAGGAGACGGCAACATTAAGCCTGGCAAATGCCGCAGTAGAAACAAAGAGTATCAATGTGAAAAGAAATGTTTTCATGTCTGTTCTCCTTAAAAACTGTGTGCGCCGTGCGCACCGATAGCCATGTTGACCTGAAAGATGAGGGAATTAACATCTTGTCGTTCGCCCTCTTCATTATACAGTGCCGTATTGTGGTTGTACTGGAGTCTGAAACGGGCAAACTCACTGGTTGAATAGTCGATCATTGCAGTATAACGGTTCAGATCTTCCGGCATATTTTTATTTGTACTTTCGGCAATGACGTCATTTTGATAAATACTGTCCAGACGTCCGCCGATTCGCCAGTTTTGATCATAGGCATAGACAAGCTGTGTATAGTAACCGGCCTGTTTCTTACGCATAGTGATGCTATTGAATTGTGTTGTATCATCCGGAGGATAATTGTACTGTGTTCCGTCAAGATCACGATAAAGCCATTCACTTTGCCATTTGAGATAGCTGTAACTGTCAAAATAGTGTTTTACAACCAGATCGGCTCCGTAGAGTGTCGAGGTTCCGGCAAAAGCATGCGGTGCCTCTTCATCTTCCAGATGGTCAATACGGCTGTCGCCATAGGCAATACTCAGACCGCCAAGCAGGGTAGTGTCGCCAATATCGCCGGAGAGTTTGGTATAACCGACATAAAGGTTTGGCTGATCCGGTGAAGAGACGGTAATCGTCTCAGGATCTCCGGCAGGCGCGATGGCTCCCGTTCCGAACATCTGCTCGTTTTTTCCCTGAAGCAGCTCGATACCGAACATCCAGTAGAGTGGAGTGGGAGCAAGCCATTGCAGTTGAGCGCCGATTTCATTGATACCGTGACCGCCTAAAAATGCCTGGTAGGCCAGCGGCATATCTGCAAAGTCCCAGACATGGTGGTGCCGATTGTTCAAGTAGCCGAACTCGGAGAGAAATTTACCGCCTCGGATACGAAATCCGTAAGGGATGGCATTGGTCGTAAAATAGCCCTCTTCGATCTCCACACCATGTTCGGAAAAGTGAAAAACGGCGTCAAGGTCGAAATAGGGATCAACTGAACTGTGCAAGGCCAATTCGGCGTAATTAAGGTTAAAACCGTTGCTGGCGTTGACCGTTGAATGGGAATGCTCACCATGACTATGCCCGCCGATCAGGCCGTGAGCCACTCCGGGAATTTCAAGGTGTGCAACTTCTTCATCTTTGAGGTTACGGTTAACATAAGACATATCCAGGATCAATGAAATGTCAGGGATGAATGCCGACTGCGAAAAAGCATCGGCAAAACTGCTGTTTTGCGACCCGTCTTGTGCATGTGCAAAGGCTGCCAATGCTGCGAGTGAAAGTAGTGTTTTCTTCATGAAACTACTCCTAAAATAAAATAGTGATGTCAATAAAATAATTCAAGAAAGAAGAGGCGGAGCGTGTCCATAAGGCAAGATATATTCACTATGCCATTTGGTCTGCGGAATAGGCCGTTTGGGTGAAATATCATGCAGAGATTCATCAAATGAAATTTCGGATGCTGCCGGTGTTGCATTGCTGTGATCATCAACAACACAGACCTGACAATCACTGTGAGAATGGTGATCAGCGATCGTATGCAGTGCGTTCATCAGCATTGCCGTGACAAAAAGCAGTGAAAATATCAGGTGTTTATGTTTTAACATTGTTTGTAATTTTAGCATAAACAGAAAAAAATACTCAATCCCTCTCCTGATTTACAGTAATAATATGCTATTATTTACTAATTTAAGTCATTAAGGTATTCAAATGAAAAAACTGCTTTTGCCTATTTTGCTTGCTGCCTCCTTATCTGCAGCAAATGATTACAACTACGAAGTTACACCGCTGATGGGAGCCTATCTGACAAGCGGCAGCCAACTTGACAATCACATGCTGATGGGGGCTGAATTTCAGTTTAATAGCATTTTTGAAACCATCAAACCGGAGCTTTCGCTTTTTTACACACCGGGTGCCGACTACAGAGTAGAGTCTGACGACACTGATATTTTACGTTTTGCTCTCAATGGCGTCTATGAACTTGACAATAATGATGATGGTGTCGTTCCTTTTTTCAAAGGAGGTGTAGGCTACGAGTATCTCTCTTCCAAAAAATATGACGTTGACAGCAATGTCTATTTTGATGCGGGAGGAGGGATGAAAATCCATTTTACCGACTGGGTTGCTTTAAAACTTGAAGCGCTCTATATGCTCAAAAAAGATCTGAACGACTGGAATAGCAATGCTGCCGTATTAGCCGGTGTCACCTTTAAATTTGGCGAAAAAGCACAAAAACCTGCTCCTGTCGCTACGACAACTTCTGCTGAAGATGAAGCAGCCCGCAAAGCTGCTGAAGCAGAGGAAGCCAGACGTGCTGCTGAAGCAGAGGAAGCCAGACGAGCTGCTGAAGCTGCCGCAGCTGCTGCCGCCGCGGCTGCCGCTGCAGCAGCAATCGACAGTGACGGAGACGGTGTTCCCGACCGACTGGACAAATGCGATAACGCCGGTCTTAATGTAGAAGTCGATGCAGACGGATGTCCGCTGAAAGTAGAATTCACTGTTGCAC
>DAOWOG010000317.1 GCA_030642185.1 Helicobacteraceae bacterium
ATCTGCGTGATGTTGCACGTATAGAACTTGGCGCGGAAAAATATGACTGGAATGCGATCTTAAACAAGAAGCCTACCGGCCTTGTCGGTATTTATCAACTGCCGGGCAGTAATGCCCTGGAAATTCGTGCTGCGGTCGGTAAAGTAATGGAAAAAGTTGAAAGCCGTTTTCCGGAGGGCATTAGCTACTCCATCCCTTATGACACGACAAAATATGTTAATGTTGCTATCGATAACGTTGTCAACAATCTTTTTATAGCGATCCTGCTCGTTATTATTATTATCTTTATTTTCTTGCAGTCCTGGCGGCCAACCGTTATCGCCGCCGTTGCTATTCCCGTCTCCCTGATCGGTGCATTTGCCGCGATGTATGTGGCACCAGGCTTCTCGATCAATTTCCTGACACTTTTCGGACTGATACTGGCGATCGGCATTGTCGTCGATGATGTCATCCTGGTGGTGGAAAATGTCGAGGTCATCATGTATAAAGAGCCTGACCTTACAATGCCGCAAGTTGTTAAAAAGTCGATGATCGAACTCATCGGCCCGATCATTTCAACCACACTGGTACTGGTCGCTGTCTTTATTCCGGTGTCAATGATGCCTGGAATCACAGGATCGTTGTATCAACAATTTGCTTTGACTATCTCTTTTGCTGTTCTGGTCTCTTCACTCAATGCATTGACACTTTCACCGGCTATTGCCGCTATTATCATCAAGCGTCGCGGTAAAGATGAAAAGGTATTTGTCGGCTTCTCTCTTTTTGAAAAAGGGTTTACATGGTTAACAGATAAATATACAGTATTTATTACACTGTTGGTCAAAGCCAGGTATGCCGTTTTGCTTCTCTTCTTTGGACTCATAGGTGTTATCTACTATATGTTCGCCACAACTCCGACAGGTTTTGTACCTGCAGAGGACAAAGGGCTTATGATGGTGGCAATGAATCTTAAACCGGGAAGTTCAATCGAACGTACTGTGGATGTCCGTAAAGAGATCGAAGACATTGTTGCAGGGATACCCGGCGTTGCCGATGTGATTGTCATTGACGGATATAACATTATTACTTCATCGCTCGATGGCAGTGCCGGAGCGATGTTCCTTACGCTGGATCACTGGGATGAAAGGACCGCTCCAGGCATGGATGTCGAGAGTATTATCAGGCAGGTTTTTGTCAGAACAGCCCATATCTCCGATGCAACGGTCGCTGCGTTCAATATGCCGGGTATCTCGGGACTGGGCAGTGTCGGCGGCTTTGACTTCAGGGTCCAGGATTATCTTTCCGGTAATATGGATACCTTTATGTCTTATGCACAAGAGATCATTAAACAAGCAAATGAAGATCCTCGAATCGGACGGGCTTTTACGACCTATAATCCAAATTATCCAATGTACGAGATCGAGATCGATCGTAAAAAAGCCAATGCACTTGGTGTTGATGTTGCCACACTGTTTGGAACGATGCAAGCCTATCTTGGTTCATTTTATATTAATGATTTTACAAAGTTTGGAAAAGTTTTTAGAGTCTTTATGCAAGCAGAAAAAGAGTTTAGAAGTGACAAAAGCGATATAGACAAACTCTTTGTTAAAAATGCACACGGGAAAATGGTTCCGATGTCTGCTCTGATCACTGTTAAAGAACAGCTAGGCCCTCAAAATGTCTCTCACTATAACCTCTACCGTGCTATTCAGATCAATGGATCCGCTGCACCGGGTCACAGTTCAGGAGAGGCGATGGCAGCGATGGAAGAGATCGCTGAACGTGTCCTGCCAAGCAGTTACGGTTACGACTGGTCAGGAATGTCTTTTCAAGAAAAACTTGCCGGTAGTGGCCAGGCTTTGGTCTTTATCTTTGTTGCTTTGGTTGTTTTCCTGGTACTTTCAGCTCAATATGAGTCATGGATCTTACCGCTGATGATCCTGCTCTCCGTTCCTGTTGTTATGATAGGTGCGATGGGAGCACTCAAACTGGCCGGGCTGCCGCTTAATGTCTATGCACAGGTCGGTCTGGTGCTGCTCATCGCCCTCGCCTCCAAAAATGCGATCCTGATCGTAGAGTTTGCCAAAGAGCTTCGTGAGTCAGGCAAGAGTATCGCTGAATCCGCCATTCAAGCCGGGAAACTCCGTTTCCGAGCGATTATGATGACGATTCTCTCTTTTGTCTTTGGTGTTTTACCACTTGCCTTTGCCACCGGTGCAGGCTCAGTCACGCAAAAGTCTATCGGTATCGGTCTGCTTGGCGGTATGCTTGCGGCTACCATCGTCAGTACCCTGCTCGTTCCTGTACTGTATGTTCTGCTTGAGACCATGCGTGAAAAATTTGTCAGCGTCGAAGAAGAGATCGCTAAAAGGGAATCCATATGATCAAGAAGATAACACTTGCACTCAGCCTGAGCGTTGCGTCATTTGCAGCAAATCAACCGCTGACAGTCGACAACCTGATCGAACTGGCACTGACCAACAGTCCTGATATCAACATCAGCCGTTCAAACTTTCAAGCGGCCGAGCAGCGGACCAAGTTCGCCACCGGAAACTATCTGCCACGTCTGGATGCCGTAGCAGACGGGGGAGGCAGTGGGATCAAGTTTAAAAATGACAGCTTTGACAACAACAATATTTTTTCCGGCACACTCAGCGCTTCACAACTCCTCTTTGACTTCGGCAAGACCACCGGTGATATCGGTGCGTTCAGCGAAGAAGCGAATGCTTCCAATGCCACGCTTCATCAGGTTATCTCCGACAAGATATTTAACGTCAAACAAGATTACTTTCGTCTGCTTCGTGTCCGAAGCCTGATCCGCGTCAATGAAGAGAATGTGGATCTCAATGAGAAGCAGCTTCACCGTTCCAAACGCTATTTTGAAGCGGGTATCCGTACCAAAGTCGATGTCACTGATGCCCAGGTCCGTCTTATCGAAGCACAGCTTGATCTTCAAAATGTAAAGTATGACC
>DAOWOG010000046.1 GCA_030642185.1 Helicobacteraceae bacterium
AAACCCGAGTTCTGCAAGATGCGGAATATCTTCGGACTGCATCAGCATACGCATAACGACTCTCTCGCCATAATAGGTCGGCAGTATCGAGACACGGACATCAAGCGATTTACCGGCTATCTTGACCTGTGTACGGCCATCCTGGGGGATCCGTTTTTCAGAGATATCAAGATTGGAGATAACCTTGATACGGCTGATAATGAGGTTGGCAATCTTGTTTTCGATATCGGCATGTTTTGTCAGCGCTCCGTCGACTCGAAAGCGGACTTCGCTTTTGTATTCATGTACTTCAATATGGATATCCGAGGCACGCTGCTTGACTGCCTGGTAAAACAGCGCGTTGACAAACTTGATGACTGGTGCCGACTCTTCACTGGTAAGAAGATCCGAAGAGGTACGCAGAAAATCTGACAGTGACATTTCGTCATCGTCAAATTCTTCCTGCTCCTGATCAATCGTGCTTAGTTCATTGTCGGTTCGTATCTCCAGAAACTTGTTGTAGAGGCGGTCAAATGAGTCGTCATCGAGCTGGACAATCGGGTATTTGAGATTTTTTTTGGCAAGGTAGTCAAACGCCGACGCAAAATGACGCTGGGAAAGTACGGTATGCGTCTCTCCGTTGATTTTTCCGAAAAGGACATAATTGCGTATACAGAGGTTAAGGTCATTCTCTTCAATCAGCTCAGGCTGAAGGTCGATGTCATGGATCGCCGGGATATTCAGCATAGTCTAATACCCGTCCTCTTCTGATGAAGTGTTTAAAAGTTCCAGATTGCTGTTTGTATCTACAGGGGTATTGTCGGATTTAATCTTTTGTACTTCATCCGTTGTATCATCTTGAAGACGTTCTTTCAGTTTTCGCTCAATTAATGTTTGGTAATCATCCTGGATTTGATCGAGATCAGCAAGAATTGAATGAATTTTACTGATGTCCTCATCGCTGCGAACAATGTAAGGGGTGAGCATAATAACGAGATTGATCTCTTCATGAGAGGTGGATTCCCAGTCAAACAGACCGCCAAGCCATGGAATGTCGCGCAGATAAGGGATTCCCTGTGCTTCAGTACGCTCTTTATCGCTGATCAAGCCTCCAAGGATGACACTTTGGCCGTTGGGAACGATGGCATTGGTGATAATTTCACGTTTAACGGTACTCGGCAGTCCCGGTATGGAGCTGTTAGAGATGTCTTCGAGCTTGACACTGACAATCATTGTGACTTTATTTCCTGATGACAGACGTGGTTTGATCTTGAGGGTTAAACCGATGTCTTCACGGGTATAGGTATTTCGTCCCAGGTCAGTACTTTGACTGCCCTGCGTTGTACTCGTGACCACCGGCTCAGTCTTTCCGACATAGATCGTCGATTCCTGGTTGTTGACACACAGTAGTGTCGGTTCGGAAAGACGCTGTGCCGCTCCATTTGATTCCAAAAAGTCAAGTGTCGCACCAAAAACGACTCCGGCGTCATAGCTGATACCGCTAAGATCAAGCAGTCCCTCAGGAAGTACCATGGCAGATCCGCCGAGATTGGCGGCAAAGCTGAAAAGTCCGGCATCGGTTGCCGCTCCGCCGGCAATACCGTATTTAACACCAAGCTGCTCGGTCTCATTCTCTGCAATCTCAATAATACGTGCCCGAATAAAGACCTGCGGTTTCTCTATATCAAGGATTTCAACCATCTCTTTGATATCATTTATATCTTCTTCAGTAGCAGAAACAACGATAGCATTAAGCTCTTCGTAAACACTGACCATCGGTTTATCGGTTTCCTTGGCATACTTCTTTTTTTCTAAAATGGCTGTCAGGCTGGTGACGACATTTTTGGCTTCACTATTCTCAAGCGATATAATCGTCAGACGCTGCGAATAAGAATCATCTTTGGCGTCAAGCCGCTTAATGATAGGCACTAATTTATCAATATTAGCACGTGAGGCCAGAACAATGATGGAATTGGTTGCATCGTCACTGAGAATCTCGACTTTATTTTTTGCTATTTTTCTGATTGATGATATTGGTGGAAATTTTTAAAACAGATGCTGCGAGACGGCTTGCCTTTGCATTTTTCAAAACAATAAATTCAGCCTGCCTATTGGCGGATGAGAGGGCTTCGATTTTTGCGACAACTTTTTTGATGACTTTGATATTATTCGGCAGATCACTGACGATCATGGTATTGGTCTCTTTTACCGTCAGCAGTTTACCGCCTTCTGAGAGAAACTGGCGTACTTTTGCTGCGATGATATCGACATTCTCATTGTTGACCTGAATAAAACTGGTATGCATCAAACCTGATTTGCTTTTTCCGATAGGGAGGTTGCGTTTGACAGCGGTGTTGGCCCGCACAATTTTCAGATAACTGCCGTCTTCAACAATTGTGAAGCCTTTCTTTCTCAGTACCGAAAGCAAAATACTGATAAGCTCATCTTTGTAAATCGGCGAAGAAGAGATGAAGTTGACCGTTCCCGGGATAGGTTGAGACAACAGGATGTTTTTCTCGGTTACCTTGCCGACCATCTTGATAAAATCTTCTATCTTGACGTTTTGAAGATTTAGATTGACACGCTCGCGATGGCTGTTTTTAGCCTCTACAAGCGGCTGTATACTTAATAGCCCCAAAAGTATTACGGCTAATAGTTTGTTAATAAATCTCATATTCAAGCTCCCTTTCTTCATTGCCTCGTTTGATCTTCAGTACCAGACTGTCCAGTTTATCCATGTTATTGTAGAGTTTAAAAACCTGTGAAAGTGATTTAAAGCGTTTCCCGTTAACGCCGGTAATTATATCATTCTTCATCAATCCCATTTTGGCAAAGATCGAATCTTTTTTAACCCAGGTGACTTTAAAGCCTTCAAGACGTTTGTTTTTTATTAATTCTTTGATCTTGATGTTTTTCCAGATTTCATCAAAATTTTTGGCATAATGTTTTATCTCTTTGCGTTTGACAAATACGGCCTTGCCTTCCTCAAACTTCGGAATGACCTCATTATAAACGATATTTTGGTTTTTTGCTTCTTTAAAAGCGAGTTCATAATGACGGCCGTTTTTCTCAAAAATAGCTTTTTGTGCGTGTACCTCAATGAGTTTGTAGCCTTTAAACTTCTCGCCTTTGGCGATTAAAGTGACCTTTTTGTTCTCTTCAACCATGATAAACGGATCTGTTTTATCTGCAAATATCCCTTTTAACAAAAGTTTGTCCAGTTTATAGACCGGGACATTCTTGACAACCTCACTTTTTGCTGCTGTAAGTGCAAAAAGGGCGGAAGGTTTGTACTTGGCATAAAAAGAGCTCTCTTCGGAAGGAACAGCATCTATCCCCTGGTCAGGTAAAAACAGTGCTGCAATAAGCATCACTGTCTTTATCACAGCAGCCAAGATCAAAAACGTGATAAAACGGTTTATCAAGGAGGAATTAATAAGTTGATTCATAACGGTAAACTCCTCCTTCCAGTTTCTTCAACTTGCGCAGCCAGAACGGGGCACTTTTGATCAGCTCATTGGATGCTGTCAAGTCGAGCGTAATTTTTCGTTCGATCAAAGCCGCATTTCCGGAGAGTGTTCCAAAGTTGCCCTCTGCATAAAATGTTACCTTTAAGGGGTTCAAAATACTGTACTGGATGTACAATTGTGTAATCATACCCGGTACAAAACTCTGCATCTCATCTGAAAAAGTAAATGGTGCTGCTGTGACACGGTTGAAAACCAGAAATGGCCAGAACGTTATCTCACTAAGCCTGGCCACTTCAAGATCATCATAGTAAAGCGATCCGCCTTCGATGCTAAAGACAAACCCTTTATCATTGGCGATCTCTTCACTCAGTACAATGTTCTTCGTCTGTAACAGTTCTTCCGCCTGATAATAGAGCTGTTGTTTCGGAGCGAAAAAAACAGTCAAACCCAGAAGCGCTACAAGAAAAAGGATGCTTTTTTTCAGGAATTTCATAATGCAAACTCCATAACCACGATAAGCTCTTTCTTGTTGTTCCGAACAATTTTCAAACTGTTGATAATGAGTGATTCATTCAAAAGTTTGGTTGTCAGGTTGTCAAGCTGCGCTGCACCAAGTCCTTTGAATTCAATACGATACTTGCCCTTTTTATGCTCTTTTTTGGTTATTTTTTTTGCAAATGCACGCTGCGAAATGATACTGTCAATCCGTTTTTGTGCTTTTTGCGGATTGTTCCACTGGTCTTTCAATGACATAATCTGCTTTCCGGTACGTTCAAGCTGACTGTTTTTTTGTGCAGCGTATGCAGTTTTTAGTTCTGTCTGACTGCTTTGGTACGCCATAAACAGAGCTACAAATGCAAAAAACAGAAATAGATAGAGAGGATTTATTTTATTCATGGCTGCCACTTACATAAAATATATTTTTTTTCACTTTAGCTGATTTTATGATAATGCTTTTTTGCAAAAATACTTTAAATACTTCAGCCCTTTTCGGGTTATTCATCATAATTTCAAAGGATACTTTCTTACTGCTGATTTCAACACTTTGTACAAATTCATCCTTTTTCAGAGGAAGTTTAAACATGGTTTTGAGAAATGTTCTCAATGCCATTTGACGTTTTTGCTTTGATTCAAGAGATTTTTTCAGCCCTTTAAGCTCAAAAGAGGTCTGTGGCAGATTATAATGTTCGACCAATGCATACTGTTTGATCAACACCTGTTTAAGACGCTGCTGCTCCAACAGGAAGGCTCCAAGGTAGATGACCACAAACGCTACGGCCAGTGCAAGCAGACGATTGAGCTGTTTCTCATCAATAAAATTATTTTTGAATAGATTTACAGTGACTTTATATTTTGAACGAGGGTGCTCATCAAAAAAATATTTAGCTTCGATACTGTCGGTTGTATAACGTTTTGGAATCAGACTGACAACACCTTCATGATTGATAAGCACCTGCTTTTCACTTACTTGCAAAGGTGTTTTTAAATCATCACACTCATTTTGTGCAAAATAGACATTCTGAATCTGATTTGGACGCAAACCGACTTCAGCAATAGTTTTGGCAATTAACGCTTCATCAAATGCGAAAAGCCAGAAAGCATCTTCATTTTGCTGAGCATGGTAACCATATACGCCTTCAGGGATGACCGCATCAAAAAGCGAAGGTGTCAGCTTTTTTGCCTGTGCCGCACTTTTTACCGGCAGAACTTCTTCTCTGAACCAGTAAAGTGACGGAGACAAAACAATATCAATCTTTCCGTCAATAATGACACGCGGACTCTCTTTATCCAAAAAAAGTGCCGGTGTTTTTACGGTTGAAGAATTACGCTTAATCGGAAACTTCAATATTGCTCACTTTCTGTTCTGACAAGTCATATGTAAATGCAATCTGCATTGTCCGAGCGTCATTATTAATATTCATTTTTCCATGAACATAAGGACTATAGAATACCACATTCATTCCTTGTAACAGCTTTTTTGTTTCAGCCTCAAAAGGCAGATCTTCCATCGATTCATAGATATCGACTTTATCTGTCGTATACAGAGAAGTCGATTCCGGATCCAGAGCAGGAACAAGATGCTGCAGGACTTCAGGGTTTATATGATTAAAATCAATTTGATCAGCTTGAAAACCGATCAGTTTATCCCAGGGCACAAGATCGACATTAAAGTCAAGTGTCTGTTTTTTGTAGGCAGCAGTAATCTGTTCAAAATGATGTAAACTGTAAATTTGTCCCTGTGTAAAAAACGGATCAGACAATGCAAGTTCGGAACCGCTTAAGCGTTCTTTCAAGTCACTGTCTATTGTATCGGCGATCATCGATAATAATAGAATTTTATCAGATAAATTGTAAACGGCCAGTATCTGGTTCAGATATTCTTCATAGGCTGTCTGCATTGCAATGGGCTCAAAACTCTCTTTTTCTTTCTTTGATCCTGTCTCTTTGATGAGATGATTGATATTGACTTTGGAGGCCTGTGATTCAAATGATATATCAACGATAATACTGTTGGCTTCATTCTCGAAATACAGCGGAACACTTAAAAATATATCCAGACCGAGTGAATCATTGACATCCCGGCTTGCCTCTTTTAATACACCGATAAAATCTGCAAAAACAACATTACTTTGAATTAAAAAAAGTTTATTGGAAATACGTTTGAAAGCGTTGTCGAGAAGACCCGATGAAATGCCTATCAGCGCAGTAATAGCAGCTACAAACGCAATCGTGATAATAAGTGCAATTCCTTTTCGCTTCAAGTAAATATCCTTCCTGCAGGGGAACCCCAAATTTTCTATTATTATAACATTCTTTCATTTACTATTATTGATATTGAATAGACTATAATATGATTTAATTTAAGTAAGGAATAGAAATATAATGGTTAACGTACCTAAAAATCGCGTACATTCACGCAATGCATTTTCACTGATGGAGCTGATGATCGTCATTATCATCCTCGGTTTGCTGGCGGCGCTTGTTATGCCGAAACTCGTCGGAAAAAGTGAAGAGGCAAAACAGAATCTTGTCTGTATTCAGATGAAAAGTATTAAAAATGCACTTGACTATTATAAACTGGATAATGGCAGCTATCCTGCTATGGAGCAGGGACTGAAGGCTTTGGTAAATAATCCGGATCCTGAGCAAAACCCAAACTATTCGGACGGCGGTTACTTTGAAGAGGGCATTATCCCCAAAGATCCATGGAGAAACGCCTATATCTATATTTCAGGCGATGACGGCATTAATTTGATCTCTTTGGGATCGGATCGCAAAGAAGGCGGCAAGAAGGAGAACAAAGATATCAGCTATGCCGATTGTATCAAACAATAGAAGAGGGTTTACCCTCTTTGAACTTTTACTGGTTGTAATACTGATTGGGGTAATTTACGCTATATTTGTCCATAAACTTTCTCAGAAAAAAGTGCATGATGAGTCCGGTGCTTTTACGCTGGAGACATTAAAAACTTCACTAAGCTCATTTCCGGCAAAAAGGCGGGTTGAACTGTTCTGTTTTACCCCATGTGATATCTGCAATGTCTATCGTGACGGTAAAAAAGTGGAAGACCTCGACATTGAGCTGTTTGAAACTTTGCCAAATGTCTATAACCGTGATGCTTACGGTCAAGTCCAGCGTATTGAATTTTTGTCGATGGAAGATAAAAAAGAAATTAAAGATGTCTGTTTTCATTTTACCCTCTTTTCCAATCAAAGCAGCTCAAGCTATATTGTCGAATACGATAAGAAATTTTACCTCTTTGATGCCTATATGCAGCCGGTCAGGGTGTTTGAAAACCTGAGTGATGCTTCAGAAGCCTTTGATGAGAGCATACTGCTGCCGACTGAGCAGCGAAGTTATAATTTTTAAAGAGAGTAATAATGGTATTTACTTATAAAGGTCTGAGTGCTGACGGTTCGAAGACAAAAGGGGTCATTGA
>DAOWOG010000092.1 GCA_030642185.1 Helicobacteraceae bacterium
CATCGCAGGTACCTATACTCCGGTTACACTTCTGGGTGTTCAAGGCATTTTTGGCTGGATTATTCTCGGTATCATCTGGGGTGCTATGGTGCTTGGAACCTTTCTGAAATTTGCCTATCCCGGCCGTTTTGAGACCTTTTCGCTTGTCCTTTACGCCGTTATGGGTTGGCTCATTATCATCGCCTGGGACCCGTTGATCACGCATGCGGGGTGGCTGCCATCGATCTTACTGCTTATGGGAGGGATCACTTATACCGTGGGTATCTTTTTTTACGCCAGAGACTCTATGAAACTAAACCACGCTGTCTGGCATCTCTTTGTTCTGGGCGGCAGCACTTTTCACTATTTCACCGTCTTTTTACTTATCAAGGCATAATAAGGGCACTTCTTAAAACACTTCCCATGGGTCACTCCACTGCTGAAGCTGCTCTTTGATGGCTTTACTCAAAAAGCGCTCACCCTCTTCGGGCGGCAGGACAAATGAGAAAGATTCACTGTTCAAAGTAAAGCGCAGTGCGTAGGCATGCAGGTAGCCGCGCTCTTCTTTGAGGGCTTCATGTTTATGTGCATAGCGCTGATCTCCGGCGATGGGTGAACCGAGGCTTTTGAGTGCCACACGGATCTGATGGGTCTTGCCGGTATGGGGTTTGACTAAAAAAGCGCGTTCGCCTTCACGAAGCGCTGCAGAGACGAACTGTGTTACGGCCGGATTTGTTTTGGCAAGACTCAGCTTCCAGTCCCCGCGTCTCGCAGGCAGCATATCGCCTTTGATCCATCCCTGTTTTTTCTTTGGCTTTCGAAGCGATACGGCCAGATAGTACTTCTCGATTTCCCGCGTTTCGAACATCTTTCCAAACGACTGGGCAGCAGCCCTGTTTTTTGCCAGAATAACAAGTCCTGAAGTCATTTTGTCAAGTCGGTGAACAGGATAGAGCTCTGAGGCTTTGAGCAGCTCTTTTGCCAAAACCACAAATCCGGCTTCCTCTTCACTGTGGAAATTCATGCCGGCAGGTTTATAGAGCAGGGCAAAATCGTTGTTTTCAAAGATAAGTCGGATCGTTCTCATGTTGTATTGTAGCTTGAAAAAATTTATATAGTATAGAGAGTTAATCATTCGTTTACCCGATTTCCATAAAATATCTATATATCATTTGAAGGATCTATGTATGAAACGAAGAGTATTATTTCTTGGAACAGTTTTATTGATCGGAAACCTGGCTTTTGCATTGCCTTCAAATCAGAACATGCGGGTACGGGCGGACATTTCTAAATATGATAATGCTTTTGTACGTAATGTGGTTGATCAGCTAGTAGCGAGAGGTCTTGATTATGATGTTGCCGAAGCGAGAGTTGCAACACTTTTCGGAGACGATCATGCCATTGCTGCGATCAGTCTGCATAATTTTAAATTGGCATTTCCTGAAATTTCCGATGAGAGCCTCATTGCTTACCTAAGCGACAGGGCACTGTTTGAAAAACCGATGAACATGGCCTCTTATGATACGCTTGTTCATATGCTTCAAAAAACCGCTCATCAGCCTGCCTTGAGTAAAGAAACCTATAAAAAACTTGAGAAGGTAGCCCGTCTTAACAGCACAATCGAGTTTAGCTAAGAGTATGTAAAAAAGCTAACTGTTACGTTTAACCCTATCTTGAAATTTAATAAGTATAATTTCAACTTTTAAATATCATAATAGGATTTTATAAATGAAACGATTTGCCTTTTGGTTGTCACTAATATTTGTATCTCTGCTCGATGCTAATGATAAAGCGCATACATTTGCGCCAAACAGTGCCTGTAAAGATTGTCATCCAAAGATCTATGATGAATATACTGCGTCGCAGCATCAACACTCGACAATTTTTAAAGACCCCATTCATGCCTCAGTGTGGCAAAAGCATCCTCAGCATCTTAAAAAGCAGCAGTACGGCTGTGGTAAATGCCATACTCCGGCGTCAAATAACCTCGATGCAATGATCACCAAAGGGCAAAAAGCGTTGCCGGATGCAGACAATGCAACACAAAACGAGGGGATATCCTGTGCCTACTGCCACCGTATCAAAAGTATGGAGCTGCATGCCAAAAGCAACACTAACGTTATTGATGAGAAAGAGAAGCGTTACTACGGAACACTGCGCTCGCACATCGATTCGCCTTATCATGAGATTGCGACAGAAGGAAATGAGCATATGGCCAGCGGCAATGTCTGTGTCGGCTGCCATTCGCATAAACGCAACAAGTGGGGGCTGAATGTCTGTTCGACCAATATCGATAATGAACTCGACGGCGCCAACTGCGTCAGCTGCCATATGCCGCAGGTTGAAGGAAGTATCTCAAGTCTGAATGAGACGAAGAAGCATGCTTTTCATGGATTTCCGGGTTCACATTCGCATGCGGGAATGCTGGCCAAATATATTGATATTTCAATGATTCGCAATATCAATGATTTCATCATCAACATTGACAATCGTACTTCCCATGCACTGTTGCTGCATCCGCTTCGTCTGGCTGTACTCAATGTGACTGTGATCCGCGATGGAAAACGTACAGAACTGTCACCTGTTCATTTTGCCCGTGTGATCGGAAAAGACGGTAAACCTGCGATGCCGTGGGTGGCAGATAAAGAGATCGAAAACAGTATGATCCAGCATAATGAAAAGCGTGCGGTGACGTTTGATCATAAACTTAAAAAGGGTGACAGCGTTGAAGCGGTACTGGGTTACTACCTTGTCAATCCGAAGGTAATAGCCCAGTTGAAGCTGCAGGAGTATAAACCGGCAACAGAGCTGAACATCTTAAAAAGTACGTCGTTTACAGTAGAATAGGTGGTTGTGAAATATTTGATTTTTTTCGGTTAGATAGGCTTCTGATATCAAACTTTTTGTTGAATGTCCATCTGATCAACACGATAAAAAGCCAGCTGAAAAGCAGAGGAAGCAAAATAGTATGAAGTACAAACATGGCGACAAGATTTACCATCTGGTTCTGGGCTTCGTCGATATTATGCGAGAGCGCTTCGAGCTGTGAACGGATATTGATCGCTCTGACTGCCTGATCGTATTTCTCTTCAGCATAATCCAAAATACTGTCTGATTTCCGACTGGCCTGAGGCTGTTCATTGAGCTCGATGGCTTTAAGCTTCTTCTCGGTCTGTTGGAGCTGCAGTGTCGCTTCGGTATATTGCGGTGCCATCAGGGTATTAAAGCTGAGTGCTTCGATATAGACGATACCCAAAATTCCAAAGCGCAGGATCAGCAGGACAAGGAGCGTGCGCAGGGTAACCGAAAAAAAAGCCGGAGCCTGTAGTTTTTTTACCCAGAGCGAGAGCATTGCAAAAACAGAGACACCGATGAGGGCCGCTTTGATCCAGAAAAGCGAAGAGAAGGCGATAATGAATTTCTGGATAACAAGCGAAGCGGAAGAGAGCAGCATGATCCATGAAAAGCGCTCGACCATATCGTTGAGCGGATCCAAAAGTTCGCCGACGCTGAAGGTCAGCCCGACACCGACCGGTGCAAAAGAGAGTTCGGTTCCCTGAATCAGTGAAATAACCGCATTGATCGCTTTGGCAATAGCGAAGGTGAAAAATGCCCGTTCTGTTGTATCGTCATGGATAGAGACGGCCTGGGTATCAATCTGTGCCGTTGCACCCAGAAAGATCAAAAAGGCCAATACCAGTGTAAAAAGAATTTTGGTTTTCATCAAGGACCTTTAGAGCAGCTCGATTTTACCGCGATAAAGTTTAACGATGCCATTGTGTTCAAACTCCTTTAGCAGCCGACTGATCACTTCGCGTGAAGTTCCAAGATGCGACGCCAGTTTTTCATGGGTGACGATGATCGGATTGCTCTCTGACTCATGCAGCCAGTCCAACAGGCGGTGATCGAGTTTTTTAAAACGGACATCTTCTACCAGTCCTGCCATGCCCTCGAGACGTCTGCCAAAGAGTTTAAAGACATACTGCTGATACATCGGTTCGGCGATATAGAGCTGTTTAATGATGGATGCGGGAAACATATAGCCGGTGATTTCGGTTTCACTGACAGCCGTTCCGATGGCAGGCGTGTCGGTAAAGGCGCTGTTGAGATTGACATTGCACTGTTCACCCTCTTCAAGAAAGTAGAGTGTGATCTCCTGACCGGATTCATGCAGACGATAAACCCGGACAGATCCGTCAAGGAGATAGAGGATGTCTTTGCAGAGATCACCCTGTGCAAAGAGTTCCATACCCTTGGGAACCGTCACCTCTTTGGCATTGTCTTTGATAAGCTGCTGACCTGTTTCAGAGAGTTGATTAAAAAATGAGATATGCTGCATAGTCTGTTCTTTTTTAAAAGAGTATATCGAAAAAACCGGAGAGATTAAATGATTGACGAAGAGATTGTATGGCTTGTCTCAAATAACATAAACTTCAGTGTACCTCTAAAAATTCCTTAGATCTTGAGGAGGTGAATTTAATATTTCAGCAAGGGCAAAACTGCTGTGTTCGTTCGTAGGTCCTTTATGCTGCTTCTTCATTTTTCTGAGCATTCGTCGGCTGGTTGTTGAATCAAGAAATTCAGTGGCAAGTTCTGCCGATAATGGTCTGCTGATCAGGTACCCCTGAATCTCGTCACACCCTAAATCGTGCAACGATAATAGCTGAGACTCCTTCTCCACTCCTTCAGCGATTATATGCATTCCCAGGTTATGTGCGAGACTGATAAGCCCGCTGACAATCGAAACATCATTAATATCATCCGGAAAGTTCTTAATCACAGAAGAATCAATTTTCACCAGGCTGATCGGAAGCTTTCGCAGATAGTCTATGGATGAGTAACCCGTACCAAAATCATCCAAAGCAATTTGAAATCCTGCAGAATGTAATTTGAAAATGATATCAATAACATAATCAAGCCGCTTGATCAAAGCAGTTTCAGTCAACTCAAAAACGATTGATTTTGGTGCTAGACCCTCTTTTTCGACAAAGTCGATAAGGTCATCTACAAAATTCGGCTGATCTAGCTGTACTGGCGATAGATTGATCGACATCGTTAAGTGAGGATGGCCATTTGTCTGCCAGGTTTTTAATTGACGACAAGCTGTTTGCAGAATCCATGTACCGATGCTTTTGATGAGACCAACATGTTCAGCAATTTCTATAAAGTCTCCGGGAGAAACCATGCCAAGTTCCAAATGGTTCCAACGGACAAGTGCCTCCAGTTTGTTAACTTGACCTGTTTTTACATTCACAATAGGCTGAAAGTCAAGATGAAATTCTTCCCGTTCAAGTGCCAGGTGCAGCTGACTTTCCATATATAATTGCTGTTTGCAGAGAATATCCATCTCAGAATCGTAGAAAAGCATTGTTCTCCGGCCTTCATCAGCCACTCGTTGAAGCGCAATGTTGGTGTTCGTCAGCAACTCCTCCGGATTTTTCCCATTAGCCGGATAGATACTGCCCCCTGCATTGGCGGTCATTACTATCTCATTGCCATCAATCTCAACTGGTTTAGACAGTTCTTTAAACATACGTTGAACGACCCAGGTAGTGACTGCGGCCTGTTCGATATCTGTAAGGATAGCAATAAACTTACTATCATCCAGACGGGACAGACTTGTACCCTTGCTAAACACTGCCGGCAGCACAGAGTCTGTTGAACGAAAGATCTCTTTTAAACGTCCGAAAGCGATTTTTTTCAATTTTTCTGCCGGAGAATAGCCAAGAGTATTATTAATAGTTTGAATGGTATCAACATATATTACCAAAACTGCAAAATTGGTCCGGTTGCGATCAGCATGTTTCATAGCCTGGCTCAATCGGTCAAATAAAACAGCGCGCGATATTTCTAGCGTCATATCAAGATCATCTTTGGGAGTTTCGCTTGATTTTACTATCTGTTCTGTTTTAACCGGTTGCTTCTGTGGCGTTGACGCCTGCTCTGCAATGTCGCCTTCGTTTAATGC
>DAOWOG010000162.1 GCA_030642185.1 Helicobacteraceae bacterium
CCACTTGTCAAGGCTGAACGGCGGGTTGGCGACGACGACATCGAACTTCATAAGATGGTCATTCTCCAGATGAAGTGGGTTGCGAAGTGTATCGCCCCACTCTATCTTGGCGTCATTGATCTCATGCAAAAACATATTCATTTTAGAGAGCGCCTGGGTCTGACCATTTTTCTCCTGTCCGTAAAGGGCAAAGTTTTTATTGCCTACCTCTTTAGATGCTTTAATAAGCAATGAGCCTGAACCACAGGTCGGATCGTAAATTCTGTCTCCCTCTTTGGCCTCTACCAGTTTGGCAAGCAGCGTTGAAACAGCACTCGGTGTAAAAAACTCTCCGCCTTTTTTACCTGCATCACTGGCAAAATGGGCAATGAGGTACTCATACGCATCCCCAATCACATCATTGCCAATCAATTGTGAAGGCCTCAGGTCAAGTTTGGTATTTGAAAAATCTTCCAGCAGATGTTTAAGCAGAGCGTTACGCTCTTTGGTACGGCCAAGTTTAATTTCACTGTTAAAATCCACATTTCTAAAGATGCCCTCCAGCTTCTCTTTATTGTCCTCTTCTATACGCTCCAGCGCTTTGTTGATCACCTCGCCGAGCTCGTTAGACTCTTTATGCTTTAAGAGGTATTCAAACGTACAGCTCTCATCGAGGACAAACTTCTCTCTTTTGAGGCTTTTGGCAATACGATCTTTGTTATCGCCATATTTGGCCTTTAGCTCTTCAAGCTTTTCTCTATAAAAATCGGAGAGATATTTTACAAAAAGCATAGTGAGTACATACTCTTTATACTCGCTGCTATCCATGGTACCTCTAAAGGTGTCACAGGCTTTCCATACGATGTTGTTAATAGTCTCTTGTTCCGTTATTTGCATTACTGATTTCCTTGGTTTATGATCATATCTAAGATCTCGTTTTTATAGTTTGTTTTTTCTGTTTTTAAGGTTTCAAGCAGGTCTATCTCTTGATTGGCAAGTTGCAGCAGCGTTACGATTTTCTTCTGTTTCTCAAGCGGTGGTAAAATAAGTTCAAGCTCAGCCAGATCTTTGGTTTTGATCATGGAAATACGGGTTCCCTTCGCCTCTTTTTGCAACTTTTTTTGAATAGCCTTGGAGTTAAGGTAGTAAGTCAAAAATTCACAATCAGCACTTTCATCTACTTTTAAATGGGCGACTAAAGATGGAACGACTAATCCTGTGTCATTTTGCGTAATGACGACAGCATGATTTGGTTCTCGCAGACGAATCAATATGTCACCCTTTTTAGTCAAGTACCTGTCGGAAAGTTTTTCATGGGCAATATAGGTATCGAGATTCTCACTGATCAGCTTTCCATTTTGATGAAAAGCTTTTAATGTCACCACGCTGTACTTGTAATATTCATCATCATGAACATCACCTTTTTTACGTGACAGCACCAAACCCGTGCGAATCTCTGCAAACTGTTTTAATCTCAAAATGAACCTTTAAATGTTCTACTTCGTCAATCATACAATTAAAATAGAAGAGTGTCAATCTTATTTTGTATTATTTTTAAAATAGTACTTATAAATTTACAATGGATTATTTCTGAATATTCTTTTAGATTACAGTTCATTTTTTTGAGGGGGTGCGACTTTAGTCGTACTGATATTTTGTACGACTAAAGTCGCACCCCCGTAATATCAGCATCAAATAAGTTCGCTATTTGGTAACTGGGGAAATAAATATTTTGGGCGGGACTAAAGTCCCACTTCCGAAGAGAAAAAAGAGCAGTATAAATTAAACGTAGAGGATCTAATTTCCACCTATCCCCTGATTGCTGAGGGACTCTTGTACACTTTCATCTGCCATCGTGATATTCCACGCCGGCTCCCAGACGATCTCTACGGCACAAAAATCACTCTCCGTCTCACGCACAACCGCCTCTTGAACCCACTGTATCATCATCTGATGCAGCGGACAACCTCGTGTCGAAAGTGTCATTTTGACTGAGACATGACCGTTTTTAAGCACCAGTACTTCATAAATAAGGCCCATTTCGACAAGGTTAAAACCCACCTCAGGATCAATCACTGTACTGATCGCTTTATAGACCTCTTCTTCCGTGACAACACTCATAGCACTTCCTTTCCATATTGCATCATGGTGTACACTGAATAGAGCAGATATACTGCACCTACCACCAAAACAGAGACACCGCTGTAAAACAGGCTGTCCGAACCAAACAAGAGCGCAATGCCGACGAGCATTACCCCTGTCGCCGTAGAGACCATCTGGGCATTGGCTGCACGAAGGGGTACCATCTCATTGAGCATGGGAACCTTCTGTTTTCCCACCAGCGGTGCATAACGTTCAAACCAGACAAGAAACGGAATGATCTTGTACAGGTGAGAGGTGATCAGAAAACCGACAAACCCCATCATTAAAAACCATCCTGCACTCATTATCCAGCTTTCAGAACCGCCTAAAAGATAAACAACGCTTTCAAACAGTGCGATCGCCAGGGTAAAAAAAGCAAAGGCAAGTGATTTAACCCAGATATCATTCTCTTTGCGTGCACGGGTCTTTTTAATCAGATAGATCTGATAAAAATAGGTAACTACTGAAGCGATCACGACAAGAATACCGATCGTCTCCAGCCATTCCAAGCCTATGAGTGAGCCTATCATCACAGCACTGACTCCAGACACCATAAAACGGTATGCCCACAGCATCGGCTTATCATTAAAGCCGTGTGAAAGACCGAACATCGGCAGCAGCACCATAGAGAGCCCCATAATCGTCAGCAGTACATAACCGCCAAAGACCGCAAAAACATGAGCTTTAAGCCAATGCATCGGATCGATCTCTACGACACCGCCAAAAGAGAGTGCCATCACAAAACCGCTCAAAATTCCCAAGAGCAAAAAGATATTGCTCGCCTTCATCGAGCTGACGACAATGGATTTATGCTCTCCCCGCTTCAGCGTTGCAAAAAGATCAGCAGCGAAAATCACCATACTTAAGAGTACGATCATCCCGCCGTAGGGAAGAAGTGCCGGTGAAAATGCAAATCCTGCCACCATCAGTACTGTACCCACTGTCAACATCGGCCAGATAATATAGAAAAAATCCACCGCAGCGTGACCGACTTCAATAACCACCGGAACCAGCTGAGCCATCGCCCCGAAGATGATCATCATAACAAATCCGAGAAGATAGAGATGCACCCATCCTATCGTTCCCATATCTGCAAAACTGACTTCGCTGCCCAAAGCGAACAGCGCGATCATACTGATAACATAGAAGAGCGTTCCAATTAAAAAAAATGGGGCAATTAGCGTAAACGGCGGTGCAAAATCACGTGTAACATTCATTGTATACTTCTACTAACAGCTGTTGTCGCTAAGATCTGCCTTTTCACTTTCACCGGCGACATAACTGAAGACAACCTTGACATTGCCATCGGGAAGATCCTGCACCACATAATTATAATTTGAATCAATTTTTGGGAAAAGTCCGCCGGGTGCTTTATGATTGATCATTACCAGATGTTTATCAGGACTGTCGATCAGTTTCAATCCGGCCATTGCATTGACCATCGGTTCAGGTGGGCCTGTCAGAGAGGTATCAAACTGATAAAAGGTGCTGTTATCCTGCATGTAAGTGTAAAAATCGACCGTTGAACCGGCCACTTCAATTTTTTGTGCGTCGTTTGGTAAAAGTTCCATTGAGATATCCTTTGTTAATGATAATGAGAGTTTACATCAAAATAAAAAGAAGTTGCTTGATTTATATCAAGGGCACCTCTAAAAGTGCTGATTAGAGCATTGTTCTTAACTGTGTCGCGTACCAGAGAATGATCAGATTTAAAAGGAAAATAAGCAGCGAGCTTCCGCGAGAGATGATCTGCTGCCATTTTGTACGTGTTTTCGTATGCGTTTTAAACGCAATGATCATATGGATAATGGTCAAAAACGTCAGGATTCCCACCATGTAGACCTTGTGGATCATCGTCTGTGCAAGATCCGAATCATAAGCATACTTAAAAACATCGCCAAAACCATGATGCATATACATCACTGTTCCTGTCGTCAACAGTGTGACCAGCCAAAAAGTCTCAAAATAACCGTATAGAGGGCCCAGGTGTTCATACACGTTGGCCTGAGCCTGCTTGTCACGCAAAAAAATTCCCAGTGCAAAAAGCAGCAGTGCTCCGCCTATCCATGCAGTTGCTGCCAAAATGTGAATATAAAATACAATTTCCATCCTCAAAGTGTACGCTAATTTCTCTATTAATCTATTGATATTTGTCAACATTACCGGAGTAACGCTATAATACGAATAATTATAATAAGGTGTAGTGTTGACAGATTTAAGACAGTCCTATTTTTTTGAAAATCTCAATGATGAACAGCTTGATCAGATCGGTCAATTTTCCAAAAAGGAGACGTATACTGCAGGCAGTATTCTCTTTTATGAAAAAGAGCAGTCAAAATCACTGATCCTTCTCACGGAAGGGGTTATAAAAATCTATAAAACCGACCTTAAGAACAATGAAGTCGTACTGGGCCGGTTTCACGCGCCTTCCCTTATCGCTGAGAGGGCTACGCTCGATGGCATACCCTACCCGGCATCGGCAGTATTTGAAACGGACGGAACGGTGATTATGATTGATTTTGAACGCTTTAAAAAAGAGTTTCTCTATCAGCCGGAGATCGCTTTTATATTTATCCAGTCCCTCTCCAAAAAGATTAAATATCTTGAAGATATTATCTCTCTCAA
>DAOWOG010000171.1 GCA_030642185.1 Helicobacteraceae bacterium
GGTGAGAAATTTCACTGACAGACTCAACTTCTTACAGGTTCAGATCGGTTCTATTGTTTTTGTTATCGACAGGTTCTATTTTCCAGTAGGTCTGCATATAGTAATCTCCAAATTTTTTCACCTTCTCATACTTGAAAACTCTCACAGCTTCACCATCCTCATCATAAAAAGTGTCTTTGACATTGGTATAGGTTGATGTATCGATATTGGTGATGATCTTACCCCACACTACTGCAGCATCTTCTTTTGGGATTAGTTCGATTGTGACAACACTCCCCGCTTTTTTGAGGATTTTCGGGTCATAATCATCCACAATGGAACTCTGTTTCACCATATCATCGTTGGTAATATCACTGCCCATCCAGTTTTGAAGCATCATTGAGGGCGGTATTTTGATGATGCGCTCAATTTTTGGAACATACTGCCACATCTGATTATCCAGACTTAAAAAGGTGATCCCCTTATCTTTAGGCGGATAGGTGATCTTGACAAAACTTTTCTTGCTCCCCTCTGCCCATGTCTGCATCTTCATCGTGCGTTTATGTCCCATCGCCGTAATACTCATACTCATCTTCATATAGATGTTCTTGCCACGAATGTTGTTATCGAGTTTTTTCATAATGTCATGGGCTTCATCTGCCGCTAACAAAGTAGAGAAGATTAACAGCAGAGAAAAGAGCTTTTTCATGTTGATACCTCTATGGGAATAATCGTTGTAGTCAATGATACATCAGGCTGCTTGCAGAAACCCTTACTCGTAAATTTTAAAGCTGAAATAGGCAAATAAAAACCCGGTGATATCGACATTTTTAAAATGAATAGAAGGAACATACATTAAGTTGATACTGACCCTCTCATAGTAAAAGGTCACAGCAGGAGCGATCCCTCCGGTCAAGCCGTATTTGCCGTTGTCACGGCTCAGATCATCATCGTTATAGATCTTTTTCCATCCGATGAAACCCGAAAGGCCGATAGCGGTGTCAATGGAACCGGTATCGAAACGGATATAATGCCCCATTCCGACACTTAACTGCGGATTTTTGAATGAGTCATTCAAAAGCAGAACATTACCGCCAAAATAAGCTTCATTGTAATCATCAAAAAAGTTGTATTCATAGCCTGCTCCATAATTAAAAGCATTATACTTTTCCCCAAAACGGTCATTGGTCTTTTCATGGATGGATATTCCGCTCACTATGATTCTCTGCTCATCGGCAAATAGGAATAATGGTATTAAGAGTAAAAACAGGTATTTCATTTATTTCTCCATGTTGTATTATATATTACTCCACCAACTAAATACCCAAAGAAATAGCGGTTCAGGTACGAGTCTGATGATCGCTTATCGGTTAAGTAATAGATGCACTTGTGCTATAATTGAACAAAAAGGAGTGTGGATGGTTCTCAGAAAAAATGAAACGGCGCGCATCATCACCGTTTTAAAAGAGAAGATTCCTTCACTCCAGGCGCTCTATCTTTTTGGAAGTTATGCAAATGGTACGGCAAAAAAAAGTAGCGATATTGATATCGCTTACTTGGCAAATGATGCTATGAGTCGTGTTGAAAAATGGGAATTAGGGCAGTATTTGGCATCTAGACTTTTAAAAGATGTTGATCTTATTGACCTGAAAGAGACCAATACTATATTCAGATATCAGATCATTGAAACGGGAAAGCGTATTTACGGTTCAGGGTATGCTGTTGAGAGTTTTGAGACGCTGGCATACAGTTTTTATCTTCGTTTTCAAGAAGAGCGCAGACCAATACTTGAGAGCATTTATGCGGATAAGACGGTGTTGTCTGCAAAGGCAGGATAAGTGATGTCGCATGATGTTATTTTGAACAAGATTCAAACGATTCAACGCTGTATGAAGCGGATTAACGAAGAGTACAGAGGATATGAAGCCGAGTTTGATACACAGTATGCCAAACAAGACTCTGTAATATTAAATCTGGAACGCGCATCACAGGCGACGATAGATATAGCCACACACATTATCAAAAATGAAAAGTTTGGACTGCCGAATAGCAGCCGGGAACTTTTTGTGATGCTAGAACAAAACAGTATTATCACTCACAACAGCTCTGAACAGATGCAAAAAATGGTAGGATTTAGAAATATCGCTGTTCATGACTATCAAAATCTTAACCTGGAAGTCGTTGTGGCGATTGTTGAGAAGCATTTAAATGATTTTGAGACCTTTATTCAAGAGCTTTTTGAGAACTATCTACATCAAAACGGTCGGTTAAAACCGACCCTACAGCAAAAATGATTTATAAACGGTCACATGGTAAATTTTAGAGATGCTCTTAAGGCTTCACTGTTGTAAATCCTGAACCCAGCCAGTCCTGCAAACCGCCTCGATACCAAAAGATTTTCTTTTTTGGATAGCCCAGTTTTACCAAAGCTTCGATTGCCCATACTGACTGCACACACCAGTTTCCATTGCAAAAGACTATCGCCTCTTTTGCCTGTGAAAAATCCAGTTTTCCATTTTTGTCTTTTTGTATATTTAACAGTGTCATCATTTTGACTTGATCTTCGGGAAAATCCTCATCGGGAAGAATATCAGAAAAGGGGATGTTGATCGAATGCGGAATCGTGATCTTCTCATACCATTTAGGCTTTCTTGCATCAACCAGTGCATACTTCTCCGGTTCAAATTCTAAAAATTCCAGGAATTTCAGTACTTCTATCTCGCCAACCGTCTCGATCTCATCATCGATCTTGATAGGCTGTATCACACCCACGGTAGTTACAAAGTTTTTCTTGCACTCCTCCGGAACACTCTTCGCAGCCAGGTTGCCGCCAAACATATTTTCTGGTGTGATACCCACTTTGCGACAGTTTGGATGCCTGAGCCTTTTGATATAGACCTCTTTGTCCTTATATATCGTCTCTACTCCAGTAAACTGAAAAGTCTTCACATCTTCATTTGCAAAAAGAATTGATGACAATATGCTTATTAAGATAAAAAATTTCATTCTGTATCCCTTTCTGACCGATATAATATAATAATATATTATATTAAACCTTTAATGTTTCTGGATAAATAATTGTTATTCTCCCTCGATAAGAGCCCAAATAGCAAACGGGATCATCTCGACTTTGACAAAAGGATGGGTGAGTTCAGCTTCGGAGTTCATGGTTACCACTTCGACATTGGCAACATTATGGGTAATGATAAAGGCCTCAACAGTCTCGATTTTTTTAAAGAGCATCTCCTGATTGCCAAAAGGTAAGCAGAGAATGACGCGGCGCTGGTGGGGAATGTAAAAATTAATCCCCTCTTCATAATAGAGTTCAAATCCGCGTTTGAGCATCTCCAGATAGATGAGATTTTCAAAGAGGCGTCCGAAGTGTTTTTGGGTGCTCAGGGCATTTTTGAGGGCGATGTCACACAGATATATCTTTTTGGTTGCGCGGGGATGCTCGTATTTGGCCAGTTGATGCAGGTAGCCTTTTTCCAGGAGTGCATACATGTTTTTATAGAGCATGTCTTTGGATATTTTTCGCTCAGTTTTAAGACGTTCGTAAAGTGTGAATGAAGAGACTTTCTGTGCAGTCATTTTGGCTGCAAGCAGTATAAGATCAAATTCAATATCGCTAAGGGCGTGTTGAAGACTCGACTGGATATAACGGTTTCGCTCTTCGGAAGGGATACTGTGCATGGCCGGTAAACCGCCGAGCTGAAAAAAATGGTTCAGTGCCGTAGAATCAAATTTATGCTCATAGGCCAAAAATTCCTCAAAATCAAGCGGAAAGAGCCGGATAGTCGCAAGATCGATAAAATTGTGATGGATCTCGCTGCTGATAATAAGCCAGGAGACACTGGGCGGGATAATATCGGGATTATAATTGTCCAGAGCAACACATTCGATGCTGTTTTTTCTGCAAAATCCGTTTAGTATACTACTGAATTCGATCGCATTGATGCGTATATCATTACAGTCTATATAGAGATAAGAAGATTTTTTTTGTGACAGGAGGGTGTGTTTGATCAGTGCTGTTTTGCCGCTCTGGCTGATTCCGTTGATCTGTACACTCCGTTTATCGAGCTGAACCTTTCGATCGACATAAGCGTGAACGTGCAGATCCTGCCTGTAAAATTCTTCAAGTAAAATTTCCATCTCTTATTCCGAAGCTCTTTTGTCCGGGCTACCCTCATATTTTACGCATTAGATTCGACAAACACTTAGTTGAAAGAGGTCCCCTTAAGACAATGATAGCGGAATGATTGTTAAATAGTGTTATGTTTCCTGAATTGAAGAAATCAAAAAAGACAACTAAAAATATAGAATCTACCTTGAAGTGTGACTCTTTCAGGTTGTTCGATTTTCCTTCTCTCTATAATCAAATAAATTTCCCCGACCCTTGGGTCGGTTGGAGTTGCTTCAAGAGTCAATACAGTATGATATGGAATGAGCGAACATATTTTCAAGAGTCACAAC
>DAOWOG010000142.1 GCA_030642185.1 Helicobacteraceae bacterium
GTGTAGTGAAATTTTTTAGTAGCATTGCGTATTTTGTTTCGGCAGCGGGATTTGGCCAATAACATCAGGTCTTCTGTTTTGGAAGATGCTATTTCCAGGCGCATCGCTACCGGTTCATCTGCTTCGAACTGCTGCTGCAAAGGATTGAGTGCACGAATAAGGTAGTCGCTCTCTTTGGCCAACTCCAACAGATCATCCACATCATCAGAGAGACGGTCCGTATAGTTCAGAAGAGGCATGTAGCTCAGGGTGGGTTTTGAAAACAGTGATGGTACGACACAAAACTCCATATAGGATTCATATCCGTATGTTTTTTTAAGCGCAGTATTAAATTGATCTATAAAATTTTTCGAATGGGTAATCGTCATGGATGCAATCATTTGATGTTGAAATTATATATTGTCTGATATTATAGCGTTATATAGATATTTTTGGAGTGTTTATGGCAGATAAACTTGCTATTGTTATCGCGATGTATAATGAGTCCGAATCGATCCGCACTGTTCTTGAATCATTGCGGGTTATTCGGCCGGATGATACGGTCATTGTGGTCGATGACGGTTCGTCAGATAACTGCTATGATGTTGTTGCAGAAGTTGAGAATATTCATCTCTTAAAACATATCTACAATTTGGGGCAGGGTGCTGCACTTCAGACAGGCATTGATTATGCCAAACGTATCCATATGGATTATGTTGTCACATATGATGCAGACGGGCAGCATAACGCTGATGACATTGAACCCTTTTTACAGACTATAAAGACGGGCAATTATGATGTAGTCCTGGGATCGCGATTTTTGGGCACTACGGTCAATATGTCAAGAGCCAAACACTACATCCTGAAATTTTCGATCTGGTTCGGGTACCTGTTCAGCGGTTTGAAACTGACGGATTCGCATAACGGTTTTCGTATGCTAAATCTTAAGAAGTTCCCGGCCTTTGAGATGCATCAAAATGAGATGTCACATGCCTCTGAAGTACTGGATATTATACGAAGAAACAAACTCTCCTACACAGAGATGCCCTGTACGATTATCTATACGGACTATTCAAAAGCCAAAGGACAGTCTATTTTCAACAGTATCAATATCATTATCGAATACTTTATCGGAAAGGCGCACTGATGTTTATCTTAAAACTGCTGCTGATTATTATGTTTACGTTTGCCATGTTGGTGATCGGACTTTCAGATAAATACCGAACCTATAAACGACTCATGATTATAGGACTGTATTTCTTGATTGTGCTGCTGATTATATCGCCGTCACTTGCGGATTATATTGCACGTCTGATATCGGTCGAATACGGTTCAGACCTGGCGGTCTATGTCGCCATCGCTATTTTGGTTATGTCAGTTTCTGTTATTTATGCACGGGGTCAGAGACAGATCAGAATCACTACGAAACTGATTAGAGAATTGGCCATCAGGGATGTCAAAAAAACCTGAATGAGGTGAACTGAAGTTATTTCAGGTCGGAACGCACCTGGACAATAGTTTGCCCTTTTTTATCGATGAAGTGCTCTTTGACAATCTTCTGGTGTTCTTCATTCAATCCGATAGTCACCAATGCTTTCATGCCGTCCTGGAGAATATAATTTGAGTTTTTGAGTTCTATTTCAACGATCATACGTCCAAACGTCGGATCAATGACAGGAATGATTCTGCTGACGTCCGCCTCGATACTGTAGGGAGGTGTAACGATAAAATCGATCTTGACTTTCTGCCCCTCTTTGACAAACGGATACAGACCCGGTGCCAGTCCGGCTTTAAGGATGATGGAATCTATGTTGATAACAGATGCCATCATAGAACTTCTCCCTATATTGCTGCCGGCTTTCAGGGTTGAGCCGATGAGATAACCGTCATATTGACTTTTGACACTTGACATCGCCATCTGATAAAGCGCTTTTTGCAGCAAAGCCTTTTTTTCCTCGAGGGCAATCAGTTGATTATCGCTTCCTTCCTCATTTGAGAACATTTTTGCTCTCTTGGCATTTACTGTATCATAATACTGTTTTCGGGCAGCAGAAAGCTCTGATTCTGTAGCATAACCCTCCGCATGCAGCCTGACTATTTTCTGCAGATACTTTTTGGCATTGTAGTGCATTGTTTCATCTGACTGTTTTGTCTCCTGACGGTCACGTGACATCATAGCAAGACGTTTTTTAATCAGGCGTATCTCATGTTTGAGTTTTGCGATATCGAGTTGAATTGATTTGGTGTCAAACTGATATAAAAGGTCGCCGTTATGGACAAAACTGCCATTTTCGGCATGAATTTTTTCCACTACCCCATCGATTGGAGCAAGAATATTCTGCCGTACACTTGGATATACCTGGGCTTCAATTCTAATGGTGATATTTTTATCTCGTTTTACAAGCTGTTTTTCTTCTACACTCTGTGCACAACCGGAAAACAGAGCCGCAATTAAGACGGATAACAGTATAGTATTTTTAGTAATCATAATTATATTTTACTCAAATAACTTTTAGATGAGATAAATGAAAAATGAATGATATTACTCCACCGGTTAAATATCCAAAGCTTTGGATATTTAACCGGTGGAGTAAAATAGCTGCTTTGGACAATTCATTGGCATTAGATAAAATAACTTCTCCTTCTCCTTTTCTGATTTATTATTCGAATATGGCATCATTTGAAGTATTGAACCGGTTTCATACGGTTGTTCTGGAGCCGGATTTCTATACTGATGTTCATGCGCTTCATAACATCCCTTTGGCATATCTGAGTATCGGAGAGATCCATCCTACCCGCGCCTATTTTAAAGAGATCCGAAATGAAAATTTGCTGCTGGGAACGCATAAAGTTTATGACAGCCATTATGTTGCTTTGAAAGATGATGTGTGGCTGAACTATCTTATAAATACGGTCGTACCTGATATCGTCGAAAAAGGGTTTGTGGGACTGATGCTGGACACGGTTGATTCATTGTTAATGCATCACTCCAGTACGGAAGTAATCGATTTTATCAACAGACTCAAACAGCTGTTTCCCGATCTTTATTTTATGCAGAACAGAGGTTTTGACATTATGAGCGAGACAGAGGTCGATGCTTATTTACTTGAATCGACTCTGACAAATCTCGATCAATCCGGTAATTTTGTCAAGATAGATCCGATTGATTATAAAAAAGGGATCAATAAAAAATATTTCAGCGTTGATTATTGGGACCTGTCTGACAATGAGCGTATCGGTTCGATTTATCTGCAGGCATACGCACTGGGATATACCCCGTTTGTGACATGTCAACATCTGACATGCCTGCCTGATCACTCCCTGGAGACAGGCGACAGACTCGGTTTATTTGGCACCGTCATGGAAATTGCGGTAGAATAGTTGAGGTATTTAACCGGTGGAGTAATAAAGTGCACCTCTAATAGATAGGGAGACGTTATGCTCAGGATTATCTTTTTACTTCTTATTTCCCTGGCGACTGCTTATCTCGTTTTTATCAGCAGTGAGTTTAAAGTTATTGCAGCCGGCATCGCTGTTTTTCTGGTCGGTATGTTTTTTATCGAAGACGGCTTTAAAGAGTTCGCCGGCGGTATCTTGCAGCATATCCTGGAAAAAAGTACCAATACCCTTCCAAAAGCAATTTTAAGCGGTTTTTTTATTACGGCAATTGTGCAAAGTTCCTCCTTGGTTGCCGTCATTGCCATCTCTTTTCTTTCAGCTGAGATGATCGGCCTTTTACAGGCGATCGGAATCATTTTCGGATCAAACATCGGAACAACGGCAACGGCCTGGATCATCGCCGGATTTGGTGTAAAAGTAAAAATTGCCTATTATGCTATGCCGATGCTGATCTTTGGTTCAATGATGCGGTTTTTCAGCGCTAAACCTTACCGGGGTTTCGGTGATGTCTTACTGGGACTTGGCTTTGTTTTCCTGGGGATCTCCTATATGAAGGAGGGATTTGAAACGCTGCAGTACGGTCTTGATCTTTCCCAGTTTGCCCATGACGGTATATACGGTATTTTGATCTATGCTGCAGTCGGTACGGCAGCAACCGTCATTTTGCACAAGCAGTGCCGCCATGGCGATCATCATTACGGCACTGGCGACCGGACAGATTCTTTATACGGATGCATTGGGTCTGGCAATCGGAGCAAACATCGGAACGACGGTCACAGCAATGCTTGGTGCTATGGTGTCGAATGAAAATGGAAAACGACTGGCAGTTGCCCATCTTGTTTTTAACATGGTCACAGCGGTCGTGGCGATTCTGTTTATCCATCAAATTGCCTTGTCCGTTGATCTGCTGGCAGGCTATATGGGAATTGCAGATCAGAACTATACATTGAAGCTGGCACTGTTTCATACGCTGTTTAATGTTATCGGACTGGTTGTCGTCGTACCGTTTACAGCACCATTGATAAGGTGGCTGAAAAAATTGTTTAAAGAGGAGAAAGATCAACGGGGTAACGTCCTGTTTTTGGATGATGAGGTCATCAAAGTCGAATCATCCGCAATCATCGCTATTCAAAAAGAGACGGAGCATCTCTATGATGTGGCGCTTGAAGCGATTATGCATGCACTGCTCCTGCATCGTCACGAAGTATTCTCGGACAGGAAGATCAGTCATCATCTTCCAAAAGATCTGGATGTGTTTAAAGTGGATGTGGATGATTTTTACCGTAAACGAGTTAAGGGACTCTACGGTGAAATAGTCAAGTACACCTCACTGGCGCTTGAAGAGATGGACGAAGAAGGGCGAAGCAGGGTGTACGATCTTCGGCGTACAGGCAGCAATATCATCGAAGTATTGAAGAATGTACGCGAACTGCAAAAAAACATGTGGAAGTATCTGCAGGGAGATCGAGTTGAGATCAGACATGAGTACAATGAGCTGAGACTGGGGATTGCCCAATTGAGTCATGACATTGAAGCGTTGCGTCATAATCCGGATGATTTCAAGGTACTGCGGGAAATTGCCATGATACGCCATGAACTGAAGTCGATTGAGATGAAGGGAAACAAGCATATCGATGAGCTGATACGTCACGATAAGATCAATACACAA
>DAOWOG010000369.1 GCA_030642185.1 Helicobacteraceae bacterium
GCATCAGATAGCGGCTGTTTTACAAGCTGATGGCTACAGCAATATTGGATTTATTCTTGTCGGTGTCGTCTTTATGCTTGCATCATTCGGATTTAAACTCTCAATGGTACCGTTTCATACATGGACACCGGATGTTTATGAAGGCTCTTCCGCTGCATTGGCAGGATATATGTCTATCGTTCCAAAAATAGCCGGTTTCATTGTTGTAATGCGTCTGTTTGAATTTTTAATTCATAGTGGTGTCGTATGGCTGGAAGTTGTTTTGTATGTTGTCGTTGTTGTGACTATGACTGCAGCAAATATCTGGGCATTGGTACAGACGGATGTCAAACGTATGCTCGCATACAGTTCAATTTCTCATGCCGGTTTCGTAATGGCAGCAGTGCTAATCGGCACTACTCAGGCAAACTCAGCACTCTTTTTGTATTGGTTCCTCTTTAGTTTTACCAACCTGGGAAGCTTTGCAATGCTATGGGTAAGTCGTCAGAAAAATCTTCAGGCGGGACAAAGTTCAGATCATCCGTATGAAAAATTTTCCGGTATGATCAAAACTATGCCACTGGGGGCCGTTATGATGGGACTATTTATGCTTTCACTTGCAGGTATCCCGCCATTCGGACTTTTCTGGGGTAAACTCTACATGATCAGTTCTGCAGTAACCGGCGGTTATACTGTACTGGCTCTGATTATGGCACTTAACTCGGCGATTGCAGGGTACTATTATCTGAAATTGATCATCTTTATGTTTATGAAAGATCCGATCTATAAAAGCGAAGAGGTATATATGACGAATGCCTCTTTACCGCTTAAAACGATTATCGGTGTTGCAGCTGCAACAACGATCTTTGCAGTGATTGCTGTCAATCCATTGATGGAATTTATCACGGCATTTGTTTATAACAGCGGGTATTAGAATATCAATACATACTAAATGGGCCAAGCCCATTTAGCTGCGTACAAAAATCAAACTTTACTACGCAAATATTTTCTCTGCTTCTTTTTCGATCTTCTCTGCAGCTAATACTTTTTTATCAGTAAATTGATTTCGGTTAAATGTCTGCTGACGTTTGGCAAGTTGTGCGGTATGTGTAGCAATCAGTTCTATCATCTCCTCTCTTGATACGAAACCATCAAGATAATCCAGGACTTCTACAATACCGATTGCCTTCATACTGTTAGCAAGACGGGTGTAACGATGTTCCAAATGCGAAATTTCATCAATCAGTCCCATATCAACCATCTTGGAAGTTCTGACCTTTATACGTTCCCTAAGCATTTTTCGATCGATGTCTATCTCAAAAAGAGGAATGTTATCAATGATAGGTTTTGACGGATGTTGTTTGAACCACTCGCTGGGAGTCTTGGAAGTTTCCAGATAGAGCTGAAGCATCTTTTCAATACGATAGGTATCATTTGGCTTAATGCTGTGCATATAGTCTTGATCGGCTTTATAGAGTATTGCATAGGCTTTTTCCGGGTCAGAAAGTATCCGGTTCGAAGCAATCCGTGTCGCATCACTGATAGAAGGTACTTCAGAAAGTCCCGTAAGCAGACTTTTCAGATAAAAACCTGTACCACCGACAATAAGAAGATTTTTATTATCCTGGTTTGCCTGCCTTGAAGCATCATGATAAAGTTCTATAAAGGTTGCGACACTGAAGTGCTCATTCGGAGTGAGTTGATTTATGCCAAAATGGCGAACGTGAGCCAACTCTTCAGCAGAAGGTTTGGCCGAAGCGATATTGATCTCTTTATAGATACTCAGTGAATCAAGGGTGAGAATATAAGCATTGTGCTTTTGAGCAATTTGTAAAGCCAAATCACTTTTTCCCGAAGCAGTTGGACCGATAATGGCTATCTCTTTCATAGTGAAAGTATAGCAGAAGGGTAAAAAATGAGTATTTTGCTAAAATAGCATAACATTTTGAGTAAGGTCTATTTTGAAACGTATTGTACAGAAACTGAAAGATTTTAATGAGCTGGTAATGTTCCAGCACTCTATATTTTCTCTGCCTTTTATCTTTATCGCAATGATTGTAGCAGCGGATGGATGGTTTGGATGGAATCTATTGATATTGGGAGTGGCTGCAGCAATAACTGCACGTAATTTTGCAATGGGTCTCAACCGTTATGCGGATAAAGAGTTTGATAAAGATAATCCGCGCACGCAAAACCGTCCCAGTGTAGACGGACGGATCGACAGCAGTGCTATTTTAATCTTTACAGTGGTCAATGCGGTTGCATTTATCATTACGGCCTATATGATCAACAGTGTGGCATTTTGGCTCAGTTTTCCGGTTTTGGCGGTACTCGGAAGTTACTCTTATTTCAAACGTTTCAGCTCTATGGCTCATATTGTACTGGGCGTATCACTCGGTCTTGCCCCAATTGCCGGTGTGATAGCTGTTGAAGCGGCAGTTCCTGCCCGGTCGGTCCTCTTAAGTATGGGCGTTGTCTTTTGGGTTGCAGGGTTTGATCTGCTCTATTCGCTTCAGGATATAGAGTTTGATAAACAAAACGGTCTGCATTCCATACCTTCAAATTACGGTGCAGAGGCAACGATGTTTATTTCGC
>DAOWOG010000062.1 GCA_030642185.1 Helicobacteraceae bacterium
CCGCCCATCATCTCAACAAATTTACTGGAGATACTTAATCCAAGACCTGTTCCGCCATATTTTCTGCTGATTGAGCTGTCTGCCTGGGCATAAGAGTCGAACAGTTTTGCCAACTGCTCCTCTTTCAAGCCGATTCCGGTGTCGGCTACTTCAAATTGAACTGTTGTCGTATAACGATCCGGGCTAAGTGCTTTTATCGTTAGGACAACCTCCCCGTGATCGGTAAACTTGACACCGTTGTCCATCAGGTTGACAAGTACCTGTGTCAGTCGAAACGGATCGCCTATCAAATTGACCGGAACATCTTTTTCAATATTAAAAATGAGCTCAACGTCTTTTGTATTTGCCCGTATCCCTACGATATCCGAAACCTGCTCAAGTACTGTATTGATATTAAAATCGATCGATTCAAGTTCAATCTTTCCCTCTTTTATCTTGGAAAAATCAAGAATATCATTGACCAGATGCTGTAAGAATGTGGAAGCGTTGTCGATTTTTGAGAGCGTTTCAAACTGCCTGTCGCTCAGTTTGCTCTGAAGCAATATTTGGGTAAAACCTTTAATGGCATTCATCGGTGTACGTATTTCATGGCTGATATTAGTCAGTAGTGATTCTTTCACCTTCGTCGCTTTTTCAGCTTCAAGGAGTGCCATTTCAAGTTTTTTATTGTACTTTCTTTGATTCAAATGGCTGATAATGCCCATCAGAACAATAAAAATAACGACTCCCAGACTAATCCACACGATATTACCCTGAGTGATGATTGTTTCAGTCAAAATATGGGTCCGCCTTTCTTTTAGTGTTTTAGCTTCGAATCTGATTGCGCGTCGATCGTTTTGCCTTATAAAGGTTCATATCCGCGCGCTTGATGACACTGTCTATATCTTCGTCATTATGTTCCACCTGTGCCATGCCCATACTAATGGTAAAATTGACTTCGACACCAGAGAGATTATGGGTCTGATCAACTGCCTTACGAATCTCATCAGCACGGATCAGGGCCTCTTCTTTCGTAAGATGTGACATCATAATGGTAAATTCATCTCCACCAAGCCGCGCGAAACAGTCACCATATTTAAGATGGCTATTGAAAATATCGGCAAATTTTTTGATAACCTCGTCACCGATATCATGCCCGTGAGTATCGTTAATATCTTTAAACCTATCAATATCTACAATAAAAAGAAAAAGCGAAAAATAGTTCTCTTTCACTTTTGAGAACATCACTTTGGCCTCTTCAAAAAATCTTCGCCGGTTGGAGATACCGGTCATGGAATCTTCTCTCGCCATTTTTTCCAGTGACTGCATGGCATATTTCAGTTTCAACTGTGTCTGTACGCGGGCTAAAACCTCTCGCGGGCTATAAGGTTTTGTGATGTAGTCAACCCCGCCGGTATCAAAAGCTTTGACGATACTCTCCGTATCCGTTTTAGCGCTGAGAAAAAGGATGGGAATGTCTTTGGTTTCCGGATTTGATTTGATGATCGTACAGGTCTCATAGCCGTCAAGACCCGGCATAGCAATATCCAAAAGAATAAGATCCGGCTTCTCCTCTTCAAGGCTTTCCAGCGCTGATTCACCGTCAAGTGCTGCACTGACGTCATAGTCCGATAAAAGTCCGACAAGATAATCGATGTTAGATGCTATATCGTCAACGATCAAAATTTTAGGCAATTCCTGATTCACATCTCTCCCTTTCATGCTATCACAAGTCTTTCGAGCGTACTGACCGCATCTTTAAACTTATACTGTTTTAAATCAGCCAAAATAGTTTTAAGTGTATCAGATTTATCCTGTGGCCAGCTATAACTCTCAAGCTCTTCTGCAGCTTTTTTACAAGGTATCGCCTTTCTCATTTTGGCTTTTTCATACAATATAAAAAGCAGTTCGGCGAGTTTTTCTTCATCAATTAAAACCTTACGTACATTCATTTCAGGTTCTGCTTTTTTCTGTTGAGTGATCATTGCCATCAGACGTTCAAGGGCTTTGCTGTAATGCTCAAGCAGATGTGTATAATCACCTGCCTGATCGGAAAAAGCCTCTTCCAACAGTTTGACCGTTTTAAATACCGTTTTTGCCCCAAGATTTCCGGACGTACCTTTTATCGTATGGGCAAGAATCTTCGCCTCGCTGAAGCGCTGCCGGGCAATCAATGTTTTAAATTCATTCACAGAACTTCCGAATAACCCCGGAAAATCAAACAGAGCTTTCTTATAGAGCTTGATATTACCGCCAACGCGTGCGATGCCTTCCCTGCTATCGAGCACATCATCTGCAGCAGCCTGTTCAAATCCATATTCAAAACGGCTCTCTTTCTTTGGCGCACTGTTGATCTCAACTGTTTCTGTTTTTACACCGTAGAAATCCGTCTTTTTTTCAGGCGTACTTTTGATCTCTGCTGTTTCTGCTTTTACACCGTAGAAACCCGTCTCTTTTTCAAGCCCGCTTTTGATCACTTCTATTTCAGGTTTCATATCGTAGAATGCAGTCTCTTTTCCAGGCTTTCTTTTGCTCCTTAGCGGTTCTTTTTTCACAGAAATATATTCTAATAAAACGCTATAAAAAGCTTCAACATCGATGGGTTTTTGCAAATATGCCTGCATTCCCACTTCTCTGGCATGATCAATATCTTTTTTCATGGCATTGGCTGAGAGCGCTATGATCGGAATATGATCATACTGATTCCATTTTCTGATCTGAGCCGTCGTATCATATCCATCCATGATCGGCATGTTGATATCCATTAAGATAAGATCAATGTTCTCAATCGTCGGAAGCCGCATCAGCGCTTCCTTTCCGTTATTGACAATAATAACTTCAATCCCTGTATCCTCAAGCAGACCAAAGACAACGGTCTGATTGATTTCATTATCTTCGGCGAGCAATATTTTACTGCCGTGTAAGCGCATCAGATCCTTGCGTCTAACCTTCTCTCTTCTAACAATTTTTTCCATTTTTTCTTTCGAAAACAGTTCCAAGATCACATTAAAGACAGTCTGTTGATTAAACGGTTTGATGAGATGTGTTTTAATCGTTAGATTTTGAAACATACTCTCGTTGGTTATCTGCATACTGTTCTCGAGCAGTACCAGTTCAACATCGGACAACTTCTCAATCACATCCTTTTCACAGGACATGAGAAGATTTTTATCCACAAAGACTGCATCATACGAATGCATCTTTACCAAAACAGCCAATTCCTGTACGCTGGATGCATGAAAAGCAGTAAATTGAAAATATTCCAGCGTTCTTGCCAAAACACTCAATGTCTTGCTGCTTTTATCAGCAATCAATACTTTTTTCTTCATCATACTTTTTGATGGCAATCGGTATCTTCTGCGTTCAGTATCCTGCCGGGTATTTAAAGGGATGGTAAATATAAAATCACTGCCCTTGCCGTATTCACTTTCAACACGGATCTCTCCGCCCATTCGTTCAACAAGCTGTTTGGCAATACTGAGTCCCAAACCGGTACCGCCATATTTTCTGCTTGTGGAACTGTCTACCTGTGAAAACGATTCAAACATTATTCCGATCTGCTCCCGGGTTAAACCGATTCCCGTATCGCTCACTGTAAACTGTAACAGGGGAAAATTACTCTGATTGGAAAGCAGTTTGACTTTCAGTGTAATGTCACCCGCATCGGTAAACTTAACTGCATTATTCATCAAATTAACTAAAACCTGTCCTAGACGAAGCGGATCTCCGTTAATCATTACAGGCGTATCCTTATCAATATCAAAGATTACTTCCAAGCCCTTTTGTCGGGCTTTGATACCGATCATATTGGAAACATGATCCAGGGTCTCGTTTAAATTGAAATCAATATCTTCAATCTCAAGTTCTCCGGCTTCAATCTTCGAATAATCAAGGATATCATTGATGACGCTCAAGAGAAGATCGGCAGAACTTTTAATTTTGTAAAAGTAGTTACGCTGTTTTTCACCCAGATCACTCTGCATAAGAATATGACTGAATCCCATAATCGCATTCATCGGAGTGCGGATTTCATGGGAGACATTAACAAGAAATTCATCTTTTGCTTTAATTGCTTTATCTTTCTCCACCATGGCATCTTTAAGCTGTTGATTATACAATTTCGATATTTCGAGATAATCCTCTTTAAGCTGAGTGGCATCTTTTGCCTCACTGGCATAAGCTTCAAGCCTACGGTTATGTTTTTTGAGTATTCTATAACGAACCAGTCCAAGAAGAATGATCAGAAGTGATACAACCATAGTCAGCCCTATCAGCGTATAATCCATCCCCTTCTCATAGCGTATCGATATCCAGTGATTCAGTATCTCCTGTTTTTCCCGCTCACTGATTGCGTTGATGGCCTTGTCAAAAACCGACAGTAAAAGAGGTTCTTCATCCCGAATTGCGATACCAAGTTCCAGACTCTCATCAAATTTTCCGACAATTTTCAGATGGCTGACCAGCTTATGCTGATAGAAATAACTCATTTCGGCGATGGTACTTACAAAACCGTAAAGCCTCCCATCAGTTACCTGCTTAAGCGCTTCATCACGTGAAGCGACTTCGACAAGATTGATATCAGGATACTTGTTTCGCAGTAATTCTACAGACGCATATCCCTTGAGAACACCAATTTTTTTATGAAATACACTCTCGATATTCTCCAAAAAAGGCTCTTCATTTTTTGTCACCAGGACAAGCGGAGTATGTAGATATGGCTGTGTGAAATGCAAATATTCCTGTCGCAGCGGCGTCTGCATCGCCAATGACAAAATGTCACATTTTCTTTTTTTCGCCGCGGCAAGAGATTCCACCCAGTTTTCTGTCGGATACAGTCTGATCTTTTTACCGATCTTTTGTTCAATCAGTCTAAAATAATCTGCGCTCATACCGATATATTTGCCATTGTCTATTTTTTCATAGGGCATAAAATCGGGATCAACGCACATTACTATCTCTTTTTTCTTGTTCAGATAGGCGTATTCTTCGGGTGTTAAGAGATCTTCAAATCCTTCAACATTACTGGAGAGCATTGAATTAAATAAAAGTAGTAAAAAAAATAGAAATAAGAAAGGTTGTTTTGTCATAGAGACATTATAAACTGGCTCGCGGGAAAAAGGTTAAATGAAAGATAAATAGAAGCCGAAAGGCTTCTACAAACGCTTACTCAATTTCGGCGTCAATAACGTCGTCGTCAGCTTTTTTGGCACCTTGTGATGCTTCACCGCCTTGCTGTGCTTCGTCTTTTTTATACATCTGCTCTGCCATTTTGTGGCTTGCTTCCGTCAAGACTTTGACTTTCTCTTCGATCTGCTCTTTCGTTGCGGATTCATCTTTGAGAATCTCTTTCAGATCAGTAATCGCCGCTTCAATTTTTGCTTTATCATCTGCTTCAACATTTTCACCCGCTTCCGAGAGTGTTTTTTCTGTTTGAGCAACAAGCGCATCTGCCTGGTTGCGAAGATCTACCATCACTTTGCGTTTTTCATCTTCTGCTTTGTTGTTTTCAGCATCCTGAACCATCTGGTTGATCTCTTCATCACTCAATCCTGATGAACCGGTGATTTTGATCTCTTGTGATTTACCTGTTCCTTTGTCCTGTGCAGATACGGTTAGGATACCATTGGCATCGATATCAAATGTCACTTCGATCTGAGGGACACCGCGTGGTGCGGACGGGATACCTGTCAACTCGAACAGACCGAGTGATTTGTTGTCTTTTGCAAACTCACGCTCACCCTGAACAACAGAGATACTTACCGCCGGCTGGTTATCTTCCGCAGTTGAGAACACCTGCGATTTTTTAACCGGGATCGTTGTTCCTTTTTCGATCACTTTCGTTGCAACACCGCCAAGTGTCTCAATTCCCAATGAAAGCGGTGTAACATCAAGAAGAAGAACATCTTTGACATCACCGCGAAGTACACCACCCTGGATCGCTGCACCAAGGGCTACAACTTCATCCGGATTAACACTTTTATTCAGCTCTTTACCGTCAAATTCAGCTGAAACCATCTCTTGTACCAGTGGAACACGGATTGATCCGCCGACCATGATCACTTCGTTAATCTCACCTTTACTCATGTCCGCTTCTTTAAGTGCCGTTTCAATGTGCTCGATCGTCTCTTTGATCATATCATTGATCATACCCTCGAATTTTGCTCTCGTCAACTTGATCACAAGGTGTTTAGGCCCTGATGCATCTGCCGTGATAAACGGAAGGTTGATCTCTGTTTCTGTTGCTGATGAAAGCTCTTTTTTTGCATTTTCAGCTGCATCTTTAAGACGTTGATGCGCCATTTTATCCGCTTTAAGATCAATACCGTGGTCTGATTTAAATTCGGATGCCAGGAAGTCTACGATTTTATTATCGAAGTCATCACCACCGAGGAATGCATTACCGTCTGTTGAAAGTACCTCAAAGGTACCGTCAGAGATCTCCAGAGTCGTCACATCAAATGTACCGCCGCCAAGATCGTAAACCATAACGTTCTCTTCCGCTTTGCTCTCTAAACCATATGCCAATGCAGATGCTGTCGGCTCATTGATAATACGAAGGACATTCAGACCCGCGATCGTTCCAGCCTCTTTTGTTGCTTTACGCTGTGAATCATTAAAGTAAGCCGGGACAGTAATAACTGCATCCGTCACCGGTGAACCAAGATAGGCTTCCGCATCTTCTTTCATTTTTGAAAGGATTTTTGCAGAAATTTCCTGTGGTGTATACACTTTACCGGCAACATCAATTGCCGCCATACCGTTTTTGTCAACAATGTTATAGGTTACTTTGTCATGTGCCTGCTTGGCATGCTCTTCGTTCATCATCAAACCCATAATACGTTTCACTGAGTAGATCGTTTTTTCCGGGTTTGTAATCGCCTGGCGTTTTGCAGGATCACCGACAAGGACTTCGCCTTTATCTGTAAATGCCACTACTGA